>JBBDKK010000094.1:0-4737 GCA_040879395.1 Phycisphaerales bacterium | reverse complement strand
TCGCCTCGTCCACGCCTCCCAGCTCATCGACGATGCCGGCCGCGTGGGCGTCGGGGCGGCCCAATCGTTTGGGATTCCGCTTTGGCCCGGCTCACATCGGGGTCGAGAGTTTAGGCCCGGTTCCTGTGGGCGTCCAGAGGGCCGGGGATGGCCGGGGGCGATAGACTACCGGCATGCCCCAATCCACCCCGCCCACGACCCCCCAGACGGCCCCTCCGGAGACCACGGAACAGGCCGCTGAGGATACCACAACCTCGGCGGACGGGGGCGGGATCGAGGTCAACCCGCTTGAGTTGCCGCCGGGGGCGAGCATAGGAGAGATTATCGAGGCGGTCTGGCACTACGAGCTGTTCACAATCGACGGTACGGGCGTTAAGGTCTCCTCGATCGCGATCGCGCTTGCGGTGCTGGTGTTGGGCCTGTTTCTCTCCAAGCTCATCGCCCGTCGGGTCGGTGGGAAGGTGTTGCCGCGGATGAAGGTTGATCCGGGCCCGGCCAGCGCGATCCAGACGATCGTGTACTATCTGATGCTGACGATCGTGGCGTTGATGGCGCTGCAGATCGCGGGTGTGCCGCTGACGGCGTTCACGATCCTGGGTGGTGCGCTGGCTCTGGGCATCGGCTTCGGCTCTCAGAATATCATGAGCAACTTCATCTCGGGGTTGATCCTGCTGATCGAGCGGCCGGTGAAGGTGAACGACTTGGTGACGGTGCAGGGGGAAACGGGGCTCATACTCAAAATCGGTGCGCGTGCGTCGCACATCCAGTCGTATCAGGGGCTGACCTACATCGTGCCCAACTCGATCATGCTGGAGAACTCGGTGACGAACTGGAGCCTGCCGGACCGGAATATGCGGGCGATGATCACGGTGGGCGTGGCCTACGGGAGCGACACGGCGCTGGTCAAGCGCGTGCTGGAGGGTCTGCTCGACGATGCGGAGCGGGTGGTGCAGTCGGCCGACAACCGCGTGCTGTTCATGGGCTTTGGCGATTCATCGCTGGACTTCGAGATTCACTTCTGGATCCTGCCGCGCAACGCGCTGGATCGGCGGCAGATCGAATCTGATCTGCGTTTCCGGATCGATGCGTTGTTCCGTGAGCACAACATCACGATCCCGTTCCCGCAGCGGGATGTGCATTTCTATCAGGGCGAGCCGGTGCGGCACCGTGCGGTGGGCGGAGCGGACGCCGAAGGGCCGACGGAGATCGCCGAGGGATCGGAAGAAAGCACCGGTTAGGAGTTGGCCTTGCTCTTCTCCTGGCGGGCGGAGCGCTTGCGCATCGACTCGTTGAGTTCGGTCTTGCGCAGGCGGATGGACTTGGGTGTGAGTTCGACCAGCTCGTCGTCCTCGATGTACTCCAGGGCCTGTTCGAGCGAGAGGTCCTTTGGCTGCTTGAGGGTGACGGTTGCGTCCTTGTTGGCGCTGCGCATGTTGTCGAGCTTCTTGACGCGCACGGCGTTGACATCGAGGTCGGTGCCGCGGTTGTGCTCGCCGACCAGTTGACCGGAGTACACCTTGTCGCCGGGGCGGACGAGCATGGTGCCGCGGTCGTGGAGGTTTTCCACGGCGTAGCCGGTGACCTGGCCGGTCTCGGTCGCGATCAGGACGCCCGAGATGCGGCGCGGGCGTTCGCCGGTGACGGGGATGAACTCGAGGAATGTGTGGTGCATGATGCCCTCGCCCTGGGTGGCGGTGAGGACGCGTCCCCGCAGGCCGATGAGCGCGCGGGAGGTGATCTTGAATACGCAGTGGGTCATGCCGTCGCCGCGCTGCTCGATCTTGACGATCTCGCCCTTGCGTTCGCCGATGATCTGCATGACGGCACCAACGGATGCTTCGGGGACATCGACGACGAGTTCTTCCAGCGGCTCGCAGCGGACGCCGTCGATCTCTCGCTCGATGACGATGGGTCGTCCCACGGCCAGCTCGAAGCCCTCTCGGCGCATGGTTTCCAGCAGGATGCCCAGGTGTAGCAACCCGCGGCCGGAGACGATGAACTCATCCATGGTGCGACCCGGCTCGACGCGGAGGGCGACATTGTGCTCCAGCTCGCGTTCGAGGCGGGTCTTGATCTGACGCGAGGTGACATACTCGCCCTCGTTGCCGGCGAAGGGCGAATCGTTCACGCGGAAGGCCATGGAGATGGTGGGCTCATCGATGACGACCTCGTCCATGGCCTCGGGGTGATCCGGGTCGCAGATGGTGTCGCCGATGTCCAGTTCGCCCAGGCCCGAGATGGCGCAGATGTCGCCTGCGGAGATGTATTCCTGGTCGATCTTGCTCAATCCCTGGAATCCCTGGAGGGTGCCGATGCGGGCCCTGACTTCCTTGGTCTTGCCGCCCTCGAGGTGTTTGACGATGACCACCGGCTGGCCGGTATGGATTGTTCCCTGATATATTCGGCCGACGCCGATTCGTCCCACATAGTCGGAGAAACCCAGGGTCGTGATCTGCATGCGCAGGGGCTTCTCGATATAGACATCGGGGTGCGGGACATGTTTGATGATGGCTTCGAAGACGGGCTTGAGGTTCTCGCCCTTTGATTGGCCGTCCCATTTGTCCAGGGCCCATCCGTCGCGGGCGGAGGCGTACACGATGGGGAAGTCGAGGGCGTTGTCGTCCGCACCCAGGGCGACAAGCAGGTCGAAGACCTCGCCGATGACGCGATCGGGATCGCCGTCGGGGCGGTCGCACTTGTTGATGACGACGACGGGCTTGAGCCTGCTTTCCAGCGCCTTGCCGAGCACGAAGCGCGTCTGGGGCATGGGGCCCTCGTAGGCGTCGACGACGAGGATGCAGCCGTCGGCCATCTGCAGGACGCGCTCGACCTCGCCGCCGAAATCGGCGTGGCCGGGGGTGTCGATGATGTTGATGCGGTAGTCGGTGTGGTCCTCGGCGTGGTAGTTGACCGCGCAGTTCTTGGAGAGGATGGTGATGCCGCGTTCGCGTTCGAGGTCGTTCGAATCGAGGATCAGGCCGTGCTGGCCGCCCTCGAGCTTCTCGAGTTCGCCCGCCCGAAAGTTGCCCGACTGCTTGAGCAGGTTGTCGACGAGGGTTGTTTTGCCGTGATCGACATGGGCGATGATGGCCACATTGCGCAGCGAGGCGATGCTGGCGGTTTTATCGGCTGTGGGAGCGGTCATATGGACTCCGGGCCTGCTGAGGGCCCCGTGCTGAAGGTTGGAGGATCGCGCATGGCCCTGAATGGGCCGGCGCGGGCGTAATGGTATGCAGTTGCTTATCGGAACGGGGCTTACGCCCCGGCGCGTTCTCTATTTTCACTGACCGTCATGGGGGTATACCCCGCTGACGCGAACTCGCCGGGCGGGTGGTGATCCATGCCATCGTGGTTCATGCTATTTGTGGCCCCCGGCTTATTTGGGGGGCACCTCGGACGCTGCGTCGTTCGACACCAAAGAAACGAGGACGCGATGAGAACCCAGCTTTACATCTATAGCCTGATTCCCGCGATCGCCGCCGCCGGCTCGATGGCGGCCCCGATCTATTCTACCGACTTCGAGCAGTGGTCCAATCCCGACGGGCTGTGGTCGAGCGCTATCCGCTCCGATCTGGGCGGCCCCTACACCACGGTGCTGGGTCGCTTCGCGAGTCAGACGATCGATTTCAACCTCATTGCCACGGAACAGAACACGAGTGGTCTGGGCAACGGCGGCGGGCCGGGCACGGACGCGTTCAATCTCAAGGTCAAGAAAGTTGGTACCGATGGTCCGTCCTGGCAGCACGGCCTTGATGGCAGCGGTGGCGGCGGTCAGCCGGGCACGGGCGGCAGTCCCTCGGGGGATATCCCGCGTGTGAACCTGTCCGATGCGCTCCAGGGTGGCGGCAGCCGCGAGGTGGCGTTCGGCCCCGGCACCTACGCCCTGACCTTCGATCTGATGATCTTCGACTCATGGGATGCGGACTACGAGGGGTATGGCCCTGATTCGTTCGCGGTGGACATCAACGGCGAGCGGATGTTCGATGAGCTTTTCGAGGTGCACTGGTTGCCCAACAACTTCCGGATGGCCGACGAGCTTCCCGAACTCAACGCCTTCAACTCCGGCTGGCAGGATCAGATCTACCGCGACATCTCGCTGAGCTTCGAGGTCACTGAGTCGATGGACGCGTTCAGTTTCAGCTTCATCGGCACCACCTCCCAGGCGATCCACGACGAGAGCTGGGGGCTGGACAATGTGCGGGTAGACTACATGGGTTCGCGGTCCGCCTCGGTCCCCGAGGTGCCCGCGCCGGGTTCGCTGGCGCTGCTTGCGGCCGGCCTGGGGCTTTCGAGCCGGCGGTCGCGGCGGGCCTGATCGTCCAACGCAGACATATTCACTCAGTACGGTTCCCGCCCAGGCGGGAACCGTTTTCCTGCGCGGTGAACTCCAGCGAGACCGAGCCGCGGACGCCGTAGGCGGCCCGCCGGACATCCCATGAGATGATCTCGATGAGTTTTGAGAGTCCCAGATCGACCGGGGTGGCTTCTCCGAGCATCCGTGCGGCGCGGGCCGGGCGTAGGTGACCGCGGATCAGCACGCCCGAGGGAGAGGTGTTGTCGTCGGGGATGGCCGCCAGCTTGAGTGCGGCATCGCTGACCAGCCGGACCTGGCCGGCGGTATCGGCGCCGCCGGGGGCCATTGACGCGACCATGATCCGAGATCCTCCGAGATCGCTCGACGACCAGGAGAGTTTGGCGTCGCCGCCGGGCCAGGCGAATCCTGTTGGGTGTTCATCG
>JBBDKK010000093.1:0-4771 GCA_040879395.1 Phycisphaerales bacterium | reverse complement strand
CAGGCGAGACGCCTGTGCCACCGATTCAAGAACCTTCTGACCCCCACCCCGGTGCCATGGTGCTGGCGCAGCCAGGGCCATGCTCCCAACCACCACCCAAAGACATGGCCTCCGCTGCGCGGACACCATGCCACCAACCACCCGTCTCCCCTACCCTCCCCCATGCCCGCGCCCGATCGCCCCCTCCGCCTGCTCGTCGTCCTGCCCTCATGGGTTGGCGATGCCGTCATGGCCACGCCAACCATCCGCCGTATCCGCGATGCCATGCCGGGCATTTTCATCGGCGCCCTGTGCCGCCCGGGCATCGACCAGCTACTCTCCGGCTCATCCCTCTTTGATGAACTCCATGTCTTCCAGCCCCACGGCATGATGGCGAGCAAGAAGGCCGCCAACAAGGTCCGCCCGCGCCGCTACGATGCCGCGCTGCTGCTCACCAACTCCTTCTCCACCGCGTTGATCACCCGCATGGCCTTCATCCCCCGGCGCATCGGCTACAACCGCGATACCCGCGGCGTCCTGCTCACCGATCCCGTCGCCCCGCCCCGAAACGCGGACAAATCCTGGAAGCTCACGCCCGCCGTGGATTACTACTGGAACCTCGCCTCCCACCTGCTCGATGAGGACCCGGTCGACTGGTCCATCCACACGCCCACCAGCTGCACGCATGTCCCCCTCGCGCTGCCGCCGGGGGTGTTCATGGAACTGTCCGCCACGGATGCCGACCGGACCAAGGCCGCCGAGGTGCTCCGCGCCGCGGGTATCGAGCCGGGCCGGGGTTATGCCGTGCTCAACCCCGGGGGTAACAACCCCGCCAAACGCTGGCCGCCCGACCGCTTCGCCGCCCTCGCGGACCATCTATACAGCACCCGCAACCTCCGCGTCCTGATCAACGGCTCGCCCGCAGAGGCCGACCTCGTCGACCAAATCATCACCGTCGCCGACACTGCGCCCGTTTCCCTGCCCTCACTGGGCAACACGCTGGGCGCCCTCAAGCCCATCATCGACGGTGCGAGCATCATGATCACCAACGACACCGGCCCGCGCCACATCGCCGCCGCGCTTTCCACGCCCCTGGTCACCCTCTTCGGCCCCACCGACCCGCGATGGACCACCATCCCCACCACCCCCCTGCCCGACGGCTCGCCCTCGGAAACCATCCTCGTCGCCGATCCGACCCTTCCCCCGGATCAGTCCGCCAACGACCATCCCGAGCGGTGTGCGGTCGAGCGGATCTCCTTGGAAACCGTCATCGAAGCAGCGAATCAACTGATTCCTTAAAATGGATACTGGACTCCGGTTACGGCTGTGCCGTAATATATCTTGTAGTATGAGAACCGATCGGCTCCATTTCGCGGCAACGGTCCTCTTCGCCCTTGGGTTCGTCCTCACAACCTCCGGCTGGGCCCCGCTCATCGCGTGGTCGATGCAGGATCGCCCCGCCTACTCGGTCTGCGGCCAAGACCTCTGTCTGTGCCTCCCGACCACCGCACCCGACTGCCCGCTCTGCGAAGTCAAGTCCACCCCGGAAGGCGGCTGCAATGAGTCAGCCGTACCGACACGCGCCCCCAAGCGCGTGCCGGACAACGAACGCTTCGACACCATGACCGACGCCTCCCAAGCGGGCTGCGTGAGTCTGTTTCTCGCATTCGCCTTCGGCGCGCGATCGACTGCCAACTTCGCGTCCGTTGAGAGCGTGCGATTCCGTATCGCCCAGGAATCCGTCCCGGCGGATCCGCTCGGCGACATCCCCGCGCCCCCGCCCCGCTTCTGAGCCCCGGTACCGCCCAGGCCCGTGCCGCTCGCGTGCGCGCGGGATCACCGCGCCCATTCCAAGCTCAGGAGACTTCCATGCACCGCCAATACCCATGGTGCGCCCGGGCATTCACGCTCATCGAGTTGCTCGTCGTCGTCGCGATCATCGCCATGCTGATCGGGATCATGCTCCCGGCACTCAAGGGTGCCCGCGACAGCGCCGCCAGCGTCGTCTGTGTGAACAACCTCCGCACCCTCGCCGTCACCACCCAGCAGCACGCCGACAACAACCGTGGTCTGCTGCCGCCGTCAAGCCACTCGGCCGGGTTTAGCACCCTGCCGTGGGCGGCCGCTCTGTACGAGCCGCTCACCGGAAGATCGTTTACCGGCGGCGGCTACAGCTGGGACGACGCCGGCTGGTGGCACGCAACCAACTCCCACTACCGCTGCCCCCACGACCGGCGTCAGAGTCCCATAGCACAGCCCGGGCTGCCCTTCTCGCTCCCGGCTCTGAGCTACGGCATGAATGTCTATTTCGAGCTCACGCACGCCGAGATCGACCCCGCCCGCCAGAATCAATCGCGACACCCGCCCTTCGCGCGCATCGCGTCCGTCGCCCGCCCGGCGGCCACCGTGCTCATGGGCGAACTCACCGACGCCTCCTCACGCGACCACATCATGGCCCACTTCTGGCGTACCCACGGCGTCGATCCCGCATCCGAGGTCGCCATGCACCTGCACGGCGACGATGCGGGCTCGGGCTACGCCTGGCTCGACGGACACGCGACGAGCGCGGGCTTCGGCGAAACCTACGACCCATCCACCAACACCGATCGCTGGAATCCCGGCGACGATAACCTGTTCCACACCCCACAAAGCAACACCAGTCCATAAGGAAACCACATATGTCATTCACCACCAACACCATCATCTCGACCCTCGCCGCCGTCGCCGGAGCCGGTCACGCCGGGCTCCCCAATGCCCATAGCTGGCCCATGGAACACATCATGATCTCCATGGACAATGGCAACGCGCTCCACGCACATGTCAACACCAGTGCCGACCAGCCGATCGAAATGCTCCGCTTTCCCGGCCAGACCTACGACGGCCACGCCTCGGCGCTCGATGATCTGTACTACTCCGATCAGTACGGCTGGGTCCTTGACGGCATCGTCGATCCTGGCTCGGGCAACAGCATCTGGATCGAGCTCGTCTCTCAGACCAACGGGCTCAAAACCTACGAGGGCGGTCGGCGCATGATGATCGGCACCCAGTCATTCGACCCGATCTTCGGGACCGCCGGCAGCGACACGGCCTGGCGGTGGTCCGGCGTCATGACCCACAACTGGTACGCCGCCGCCGATCTGGGTGACTACCAAGCGACCTACACGATATTCGTCGGCGACGGCGACGGCAACGCTGTCGACGGCTACGGGTCGGCCACCGTCACCCTCAACCTCCGAGCCGTTCCGAGCCCCGCACCGCTGGCGGTGCTCGGACTCGGCACACTCACAGCAACACGCAGAAAGCGGGGCTGAACCATGCGGTATCTCATCACATCCATCATCGGGACGATCGCGAGCTGCTCCGCGGCTTCAACGCCCACCCTCGGCGGCCCGATGTCCCATCTGCTGGTCACACTGCACCAGAATCAGATCTTCGTATCCCTGGAATCACCGTCGCTCACGACCGTGACGATGCAGGATGCCGGGAACGATTTTACGGGTGCCGCATCGGTGCTCAACCACTCCGGGTACAACGGACAGTTCGGGTGGCTGGCCAATGGTTTTATTTCGCTGCCCCCGGACGCGGGTATTTTTGTCCGTGCCGTGGGCGGTTCGCCGCATCTTCGCGTGTACGAAGAAACCAAATTCGAGGCCATTCTCGGCACCGATGGGAGCAGCGATATCTGGCGATGGGACGGCACCATGACACACAACTGGTACAGCACGGGCGTGAAGGGGGGCGTTCATGTTGTTGAGTATGAGGTTTTCGTCGGCGATGCCTTTGGTCGGCCTCTTGATACCTATATCGCCGGGGGGGTTGAGCTGAGCTTTGAGTACGGCATTGATCTTTCGGGACGGATCCGTCCCGTGGGCGGTCATGCTTTGGCGGTGCCGTCCTCGGGCACGGCGGTATGTGTGTGTGTGGGAGTTGCGGGTATGGGGTTGGGTCGACGGCGCGGAGCGCCGCCGGGGGGGGTAGCCCGTTTCGGTGCGCGGGCATCGTGGCCGGTTTTTGCGTGCGTCTTTTGTGTGCATCGGGCCATCGGCGGGGGCGCGGCGTCTATATTCAGACCATGCCCGAATACACGCACGAACAGCACGATGACCATCGCCTGGCAACAGATACCGACGACGGGCTGCTGCTGATTATCTCGGGGCCTTCGGGGGTGGGGAAGACGACGATTACGCGGGGGGTGGAGCGGTCGATCGCGGGTTCGGTGTTCTCGGTGTCGTGCACGACGCGGGCCAAGACGGAGGCGGATGTGGAGGGGGTCGATTACCACTTTGTCGATCAGGAAGAGTTCCAGCGGTACATCGACGAGGACGCGTTTCTCGAGTGGGCGGATGTCTTTGGCAAGCGGTACGGGACCCGCAAGAAGTGGGTGGATGAACAGCTTTCGCGTGGGCGGCTGGTGATCCTGGAGATCGATGTCGAGGGGGCCAAGCAGGTGAAGGCCCGGGTGCCCGAGGCGTTCGGGATTTTTATCCTGCCGCCGAGCGAGGACGAGCTTCTGCGGCGGCTGCGGGCGCGCAAGCGGGAGAGCGATGAGTTGATCGCCAAGCGCTTCGCCGAGGCGAAGCATGAGATCGCGGCCGCGCAATCCTGCGAGGTGTATGACAAGTTCATCGTGAATGAGGATCTTGAGGAGGCGATCGCGGACGCGGTGATGTTGGTGAAGCGGCGGAGGGGGCGGGGGGAAGGGACTAGCCACTAGCCACTAGGGACTGGGGGAAGAGGAAGAGAGGAGTGGGGAGAAGAATGGGCGTGATCGGTGTGCGGGGGGGGGGGGGGG
>JBBDKK010000092.1:0-4832 GCA_040879395.1 Phycisphaerales bacterium | reverse complement strand
ATTCTAACACAATATCATCCAGGCGTGGGCGATGAGCGAAACATGGCGGGTCGGGGCGGCGGCGGGGGCGCGATTCAGCGGGATCACCCGGTCGTGGCGCGGATCCTGCGCCGCTGGCGTGAACTCACCGGCGGGCGGCGTGTGCGCGATGAAGATCGCCGGACACTGGTGGCGTGCAGCGGCGGAGCCGACTCGGTCGCGCTGGCGGTCGCGCTGGCGACGGTGACCCCCAAACCGGTATTGGGGCATGTGCTCCACGACATCCGGGACGCTGCGATCGCGGGGGCGGACCGCGAAAGTGTCGAGTGTCTGTCAGACCGGCTCGGTTGCGGGTTTGCCGAGCGGTCGGTGTTCGTGCGCGATGAACCGGGCAACCTGGAGGCGAACGCCCGCCGGGCGCGATACCCGGCGTTGGCGGAAATGGCCGGCGAGCACGGGTGCCGGTTCGTGGCCACGGGCCACCACGCCGACGACCAGCTCGAGACGGTGCTGATGCACCTGATGCGTGGCACGGGCATCCGGGGTTTGCGGGGGGTGCTCGCGTCGCGGCCGCAGGGTGAGGTCGAGATCGTTCGCCCGATGCTCGAGGTCACGCGCGAGGAGATCGAGCAACTGTGCACCACGGCGGGGCTCTCGTGGCGGCACGATCACACCAACGACGACCATGGCCACCTGCGTAACCGGATCCGGCACACGCTCACACCGACGCTCAAGCGGATCGAGCCCGACATCGCCCGCCGGGCCAGCGGGCTGGCTTGCGTGTGCGCTCAGGTCACCGAACTGTTGTCATCGCTCGTCGATGAGCGGCTGATGCCCAGCGTAGAGATCGAGGGCGGGGAATGGTCATGGGGGCGGGATGCCTTGCGTGATCAGCAGGATGCGCTGCTGGCGGAACTGCTGCGGGTTTATGCCCAGCGTGTGTGCCTGGGCAGTGGGATGGACACCATGGGCCGCGAGCAGATCGAAGGGTGCGTGGGGTCGATCAAATCCGATGAAACCGACCCATCCACCCACCGCGTGGGCCCTATGGTTGTGCGTATCGATGCGCACCGGGTGCGTATCGAGCCCGCGGGCGAGCAGGACAAGAATGAAAGCCGGAGAACGGATGACGGAGAAGAATACGATTGAAATCGCGCTGGTGGGCCATTGCGGGCCCGATGCCTACGCGCTGCAGAGCGCGGTGAAGGGCGCAGTTCCCGGGTCATCGGTGCACCGGGTAAACACGAAGAGCGAGTTGGACAAGATGATGGACCAATGGTCGCTCTTGCTCGTCAACCGCGTGCTCGATGGCGATTTCGGGCACGAATCGGGCATCGAGTTCATACGCGACATGATCGGCGAGCTGGGCGAGAAGGCACCGAAAGCGATGCTGATCTCCAATCTCCCCGAGGCGCTGGCCGAGGCAGAGCAGGTGGGGGCGGTCCCCGGGTTCGGCAAGCGCGCGATGCGGTCGCCCGAGGCCGAAACGGCTCTGAAAAACGCACTGGCAATCGGATAAACAGTTATTGGCCGCGGCAACGCACAGGAAACAGCACACATGATGGACACTTCGATCAAGGTCAGCGAATACCAGGCCCGGCGCAAAAAGGTGCTCTCCGCGCTTAAGGACAGCGTGGGGCTGGTGTTCTCCGGCGATGGTGCGCCGCCGCTGCGTGGCGAGTGGTTCCCGGATATGGACTTCAGGTACCTCACGGGAATCGACAGCGAGCCGGGGGCGGTGATCCTGTTCGATCCGTCGAGCCCGGATCCCAAGCGCAAGATCATGCTCTTTCTCAAGCCGGTGAATCCGGAGATGGATGTCTGGGACGGCTACCGCGACCATATCTCCCAAGAGCTGCGGGCCAAGCTGGGCTTCGAGACCGTGATGCGGACGCTCTCGCTGCCGCGGTTCCTCACCGAGGCGGCCAAGCGGACCAAGTCGCTGGCGTGCCTGCACCCCGTCGCGGCCTATACCCAGCCGCTGACCAAGGACCTGGAACTCTTCCAGAAGGTCGCGGCCCGGATACCGGGATGCTCGATCGCCGACAAGAGCGACACGATCACCAACCTGCGGCTGGTCAAGAGCCCGGCGGAACTCAAGCAGATACAGGCCGCGATCAAGGCGACCGCCCACGGGCTGGATCGGCTGATGGGTACACTCGCCCCCGGCGTCAGCGAGCGGAAACTGCACAACGCGCTGGTGGGCGGCTTCGCCGAGGCCGGGTCGATCCGCACGGCCTTCGACCCGATCGTGGGATCCGGGCACAACGCTACGGTGCTGCATTACAAGGAGAACACCGGGCCAACCAGGGACGGCGATCTGATCGTGGTGGACAGCGGGGCCGAGATCAACGGCTACGCCTCGGACATAACGCGAACCTTCCCGGTCAGCGGGAAGTACACCAAGGAGCAGGCCGAACTCTACAACATCGTTCTCAAGGCCCAGCAGGCCGCCATCAAGGCGACCAAGCCCGGCGCGACCATGGCCCAGGTCGATGAGGCTTCCCGCAAAGTGATCCGTGATGCCGGCTACGGCGATCAGTACCTCCACGGCGTGGGCCACCACCTGGGCCTGGAGACGCACGATCCGTCGCCGGTGGTCAAGCTCAAGCCGGGCATGGTCGTGACGATTGAGCCGGGGATCTATCTGCAGGACAAGTCGATCGGCATCCGGATCGAGGACGACATCCTCGTGACCGAAAACGGCAACAAGAACCTGTCATCGATGATCCCCAAAACCGTCAGCGAGGTCGAATCCGCGATCGCTGCGGCCCGCAAGAACAAATAGCCGGAAAACCGAACGATCAGAATCCTGACGATCAGCCCGCCAGTTCGCGGGCTTTTTCGATGAGCGATTCCAACTCATCGGGGTCGCTGTAGCGGTAAAGCCCGATGACGCGGCGGTCGGGGCCCACGAGGATCAGCGATGAGGGATGGTCGATGTTGCGGAACCCATCGTCCGTGTTCAGGTCGCCAAGATCGAAGTTCACGCCCATCAGCAGGATGCTGACCATGTCCATATCGCCGGTGGTGAACTTCCACCGCTGCGGATCGGCCCTGAAGCCCTCGGCGTAGCGTTTGATCACGGGGACGGTATCGACTTCCGGGTCGATCGAGATGCTCAAGAGCTGGAGGCCCGTATCGGTGGTGGCGTTCTGGACTTCGCGCATCGCGGCCGACATGCCGGGGCAGATCAGCGGGCAGCTCGTGTAGAAGAAGTCGACGACGGTGTACTTGCCGTCGAGGTACGACTCGTCGACCGTTTCGCCGAACTGATCGGTGAGGGTGAAGGCGGGGATGAACAGCTCGGCGTACGGGTTCTCGCCGGCATCGAGCAAGGGGGTTTCTGGATAGCCCTCGCCCGGTGGGGTGTAGGTGAACCAGAAGATCAGGATCCCGGCGAGGGTGATCAGGAGCAGGATCATGGATCGGATCAGGACCTTTGGGCGCATGGCAGATCGTACGCGCCCCGCTGGGGATCATTTGGCCGATGCGCGGGAGATCGCCCAGGTGCCCAGGGCGATGCCGAAGATCGCGAATCCGACCGAGATGACCCAGGCCAGGGCGGCGGGCAGATCGTCGGGCATGCCCAGGGCGCTGCGCATCGCGGTGTGGGTCCAGGTGAGCGGGTTGATGAGCGCGATCGCCCGCAGCCATCCCGCGGCCTGATCGACCGGGAAAACGGCCCCGGAGGTGAGCCACATGGGCATGAGCAGGGCGTTCATGACGCCGTGAAATCCCTGGGTCGAATCCACCATCCACGCCAGGGCCAAGCCGATTCCGATGAGCGCGATCGAGATGCAGGCCAGCGCCGCCACGGCCCCGAGAACGGCGGCGAGCGAGAGCGGAACACCGAGCAGCGGCAGGGCGAGCAGCACAACCAGGGCCTGGGCCAGGGCGATGACCGAGCCGGAGCCGATTTTGCTCAGCGCGATCGACCATCGCGGGGCCGGCGACACCAGCGCGGCCCGCAGGACGCCGTCGTGCCGGTCCTGGATCAGCGAGATGGCGGCGAAGATCGAGGCGAACATGACCGTCAGCGAGGCCATGCCGGGGATGGTGTAGGCGGTGAGACTCGCCTCGCCCCCCGAGACCGTGCCCACCGCCCGGGAGAACCCGCCGACGATGAAGATCCAGATCAGCAGCGGGGTTGCGATCGAGGCGATGATCCGCGAGGGCTGGCGGAACTGACGGATGAGTTCGCGTCTGCCTAGTGCGATGGTGGCGATGATCCCAACTGTCCCGATCATGCCAGTACCCCTCGGCCCGCTGTCGGCTCCACCGCTGAGCCCGCGAAATAGGTGTAGACATCCTCGAGCGTCGGCGGGGCGATGGTGACGGCGGCGTCCTCGATCGGGCAGGCGGCGGCGAGGGCGGGGTCGGCGTCCGCGCCGATGATCAGCCCTTCGGTCTCGGCGTACCGAATCCCGCTGTGATCCAGCCACGCACGGACGGTGCTGAGATCCGCATCGCGCGGGACATGGAGCCGCAACACGCGGCTGCCCAGCAGGGCTCGCAGATCATCGGGAGAGCCGTCCCGCACGGTGCGTCCATCGCGCATCATCACCACCCGATCGGCGTGGCCGGCCTCGTCGATCAGGTGCGTGGCGAGGATGACGGTCATCTTCAAGCGATTGCGGATGCGGCCCAGCGTGTTCCAGAATGAGCGGCGGGCGTCGATGTCCAGCCCGGTAGTCGGTTCGTCGAGCAGCAGCACCCGGGGGTAAGCGATCAGTGCCCGGGCCAGGTCGGCCCGCCGGGACAGGCCGCCCGAGAGATGCCGGATCTGATCGCTGAGCCGATCGGCGATGCCCAACTCCCCCGCCAGTTCCGCTGTCCGCGAGCGGATGTCC
>JBBDKK010000091.1:0-4894 GCA_040879395.1 Phycisphaerales bacterium | reverse complement strand
ACACAGCCGATAGTTCTCCAGCCCCACCCGCCGCGACCACTCGTCGATCAGCTCATCCGGCAGCGCAAACGGATGATCCACCATGAACTGCACCGCCCGCATCCCCGACCCCCGCTCGAACAGAGCCGCCGGGAGCAGGTCGATCGAACTGGGGGTGTTCATGAAAAGCACGATCCCCGTCCGTGGCGGTGGATCATCGGTCAGACTCAGCAGCCGCGCATCGTGCCCCCGGGCGACAAACGCACCCTGCAGCTCGCGGGCCATGGCTCCTAGAAGGCCGAACTGAGAGGTGTACTCATAGGGAATCCAGACGGTTTCGGGCATAGGGGTATGTCGGAAGATCTCCGCTCGGGGCTGCACAGACGAAAGGAGCAATCCCCGCCCACAAGCACATCACCGCACGCGCTTGAGCCGCGCATACTCCAAGACCAGCGTCTTGCGCCCCACCGACTTGAACTCCACGACCACCCGAGCGTTGGAACCGGCCGTGGTCTTAATCACCACGCCCTCGCCGAACTGCGGATGCCGGACAACGCTCCCCTGCGGGTATTCCCCGCTCGGATCGCCCGACCCGCCGGACGCCGATGCCGACGAGCCACCGCCTGTGCCAATCGACGGCCGCTCGGGCATGCTGCGCCGGGGCTGGACATTGGCCAGCCGCTGCTCGCGGGCCCGCTCGATGGCCTCAAGCTCCGCCTTACTCTTCTCATCGGGCTTGAATCGCGCGAACGAACCGGCCTTGAAGCTGCGGCTGGGCGAGTAGCCCTTGGACGCCCCGAACGCGTCATCATACTCGCCGAGGCCATCATCTCCAAAGTCCGTATCCGTCTGATCGGAGAAGATGATCGACTCGCGCCCGATCTCTTCGAGGAACCGCGACGGGATCGTCCGCTCGCTCATGCCACGAACGGTCCGGCGATTGGCGCTGGTGATCTGCAAATGTTTCATCGCCCGGGTGATCCCCACGAACGCCAGCCGCCGCTCTTCCTCAAGATCCGCCTGCGACTCGTTGGCCCGCGAATGGGGCAGCGTCCCCTCCTCCAACGCGATCATGGCCACAGCCGGAAACTCCAAACCCTTGGACGCGTGCAGCGTCATCAGCGTGACCGACCCGCTGGAAGTATCCACGGCGTCCGCATCGGCCACCAGCGCGATGGACTCAAGATACGCCCGGAGCATCGCCAGCAGTTCGGGCACTTGACCCATCTCGCCTTGCGTGGCCGATTCAGGATCGGTGAAGGCGGCGGGGTCATTCGCCGGGTCGTACTCCCGCTCGAAATCGCGGGCGGAAGTAATCAGTTCACTCAGGTTGTCCAGCCGCTCCTCATCGCTCTCGTTCCCGCTGGCCTTGGCCTGCTTCTTGTAGTGGGCCTCGAGCGTGGACTCGGTGATCACCCGCTCCACCAGCTCGTGGAGCGTGCTGGGAACCGAGGCCCCCATGAAGCTCCCCTCGCCCGTCCAGTCGTTGACCATCCCCACGAACTTATCGATCGCCGTCAGCGCGCGCTGGTTGAGCCCCAGCTCCTTGGCGCGGGTCAGGCCCGACCACAGCGAGATCCCCGCCCGCACGGATGCGCCCTGGACAATATCCAGCGAGGACTTGCCGATGCCCCGCGTGGGCGTGTTGACGATCCGCAGCAGCGAGACCGTGTCGTCGGGGTTGGCGACCACGCGGAGGTAGGCGATGGCGTTCTTGATCTCCTCGCGGTCGAAGAACGCCGTGCCGCGGGCGATCTTGTATGGAATCCCGGCCTGCCGCATGGAATCCTCGATCACGCGCGACAGCGCGTTGGTGCGGTAGAACACCGCCATGTCCTTCCACGCGATGCCCTCGTCCTCGTGCAACCGCCGGAACCAGTCCGTCACCAGCTCGCCCTCGTCCCGCTCGTTGTTGACGCGGATGACCGTGATCGGCTCGCCCCCGGTGCGGCTGGTATACAGCGGCTTGTCGCGCCGCTTCTCGTTCTTCTTGATCAGGGTGTCGGCGGCCTGCAAGATCGGAGCCGTGGAACGGAAGTTCTCGCCCAGCAGGATGGCCCGCGCGCCGGGGAAGTGCTCCTCGAAGTCGAGGATGTTGGAGATGTCCGCCCCACGCCAGCCGTAGATTGCTTGGTCCGGGTCGCCGACGACGCAGATGTTGGGGGCGGTCGGCTCGTCCTCCATGCCCGGCAGCGGCGGGGGCGGGGCGGCGAGCAGGGAGGTGATCTTGAACTGCACCGAGTTGGTGTCCTGGTACTCGTCGATCATCAGGTACCGCCAGCGGCTGTTGAGTTCGGCCCGGATGTCCGGGTGCTTCTCGAGCATCTTGACGGTGTTGAGCAGCAGGTCGTCGAAGTCGATGGCCCCGGCCTGCTTGAGCGTCGCCTCGTAACGCAGGTAGATCTTGGCGATCTGTTTGGAGTAATAGTCGTGGGCGTTGGCCTCGTAGGCCTCAGCGTCGAACAGGTCGTTCTTGGCGTTGGAGATCGCCGAGAGCACCGTCCGCGGCGGCCAGTTGGTCGCCTGCAGATTCATCGCCTTGAGCACCCGTTTCATCGCGCTCATCTGGTCGCTGCTGTCATAGATCGTGTAGTCGGGCTTGAGGCCCGGCAGCTCGGCCCGCTGGGCGTATCGGCGCAGCAGCCGGGCGCAGAGGGAGTGGAAGGTCGTGATGGTCAGCCCCCGCATGCGCGGGTCCGGCGGGGCCCCCTCTTCCAGAGCCCCCGGGCCGCAGAGCTGGAGGGCGACGCGCTCACGCATCTCCCCGGCGGCCTTGTTGGTGAAGGTCAGGGCGAGGATGCACCACGGGGGCGTGCCCTGCTCGATGATCCGGGCGATGCGCCGGGTGATGACCCGCGTCTTGCCCGAGCCGGCCGCCGCGAGGATCAGCAGCGGGCCCTCGATGTGCAGGACCGCGGATTTCTGGGCGTCCGTGAGCCCGTCAAGGATCGGATCGGGCGCGGCCGAATCTCCCCCGAGTTTGCTGGGGAGATCGTCATCGGCCAGGAAATCGGGGAGGTCGTCTGCGGGCATGGTCTCGGCGGTGATATCCGTGTCGCGGCGGGAGAATCCGTTCATCAGGGAAGGGTAGGGGGACAACGGCGAGAACGAAAGACCGCGATCGGATCACTTCCCATCGGTCGCACCGCTTCCCATCCCCGGCGGCATCATGGCGTGGGGGGTGTCGGCGGCGCGGGTGATCAGGGTGATGCCGTCGGGCAGGTCGCGTGAGACATCGCTGACGACATCGCCCTCGAGTTTGAGGCTAAAGAGCGACCGGCGGGATTTGCCCATGATCAGCGTGTCGCAGGCGTAGGTCACCGTGTGGTCCAGGATTTCCTCGGCGATTTCCCGGCTGGTGACATAGATGGGCACGAAGCTGACGCCCGCTTCCCTGGCAAGCATGGCCGTGGTGCCCAGGGCGACCTGGGCGGCCTCGTCGGACTCGATCCGCGGGGCCTGGCCCGGCTGCAGGTCCAGTACCCGGATGGGGCGCACGAACACGGCGAACAGAGTCGCCCCGCGCCGCTTGGCCAGGTCGACGGCGTATTCGGATTGATAGCGGCCGCGGGCGGCGAGCATGATCCGTGGCTTGTCGGGGTCGACCCGGATGGTGAGGCCCTGGAGCATTTTGAGCCAGCCGGTGGCGGGGGCCGCCAATGCCTCGCCGGTGTCGACAATGGCCTTGCTGCGGATCGTGCGTACGCCCAATGCCAGGGCGATCAGCGATCCGCTGAACGCGGTGGAAATCGGCTGGGTGATGGCGATCGTCAGGGAGATCGAGAGGAGGAAGAGCCCCAGGATCCACATGAACAGGCGGGTGAATCTCCCCAGGTCGAGTTCTTTGTTGTACGCGCTGCTCAGAATAGTGACGGTGATCGCGCCGCACACGCCCAGGACATACAGGGAGGCCAGGACGGTGACATCCTGCTCGACGAGGATGACCAGAATCGGGATGATGACGCTGACGATCAGGCCGATCCAAGGGACACCGGAATAGTTGAGGCGGGTCAGCACCCTGGGCAGTTCCCGGTCGTTGGCCATGGCGTAGAAGACCGAGACCATGGCCATGACGGCGGTGTTGGTCGCGCTGAGCAGCAGGAGCCCGAAGGTGATGCCGGCGACCGCGCCGAAGACCCGGCCCATCTCCTGGCCCATGGCGTGGGTGGCGGCTTCCTCGGCGATCACCCGCATGGACGCGTTGGTGTACTGCTCGACCGCGTCCTCGTGCTGGCGGACGCGTTCCCAGGCGGCCATCTGTTCCTCGTTGAATCCCTGCGCGGTCTCCGGGGGGATATCGAAGGAGGAATCGAGGGCGTACTGCTCGTGCGCTTCGGGCGGGAGGGTTTCGATGAACGCCTCTCGGGTCTGCATGAGGCGGAGTTCATCGGGGGTGTGCATGTCCATCATGGACACGCCCAGGACGGAGAAGCTCAGCCCGGCCAGGGCGAGCCCGAAGAGCAGGTTCAGCCCGACCACCTCGATGGACACCGGCCAGATCGTCCGTTTGGCCTCGCGTCCCACCGGGTGCTTCATGAGCCCGGTCATGTTGGCCACGGCCTCCACCCCGGCCAGGGCCAGACAGATTTTGGTGAAGTTCACCCAGGCGTGGCCGGCGGAGGTATCTCGGAAGTAGTCCAGCGAGATGGTGTCGATGCCCCGGATAAAGAATGGGATCGCCAGCACGGCCATGAACGCGGAGACGCCCAGGGCGGCCAGGGCGATGATCAGGGCGAACTTGCCGGCGGACTTGGCCCCCAGGTAGTTCACGCCTCCGATCAGCACGATCGCGCAGATCGCCATGGGCAGGACCCAGGCGTCGGGGGCGTGGAAGTAGTGGAATGCCTCGATGACCGAGATGGCGGCGGTCATGATGTAGCCCGAGAGCAGCAGCGTGGCCCCGATGACCGAGAGG
>JBBDKK010000090.1:4238-4903 GCA_040879395.1 Phycisphaerales bacterium | reverse complement strand
CGCCTGATCGTCCTACGCGACTTCCTGCTGCTCTTCTTCTTCATAAACCTTGGCGCTCAGCTCAACATGGCTGATCTGGGCGCGGAACTGAAAAAATCTTTGGTGTTCTCAGTCTTCGTGCTGGTCGGCAACCCCCTCATCGTGATGGCCATTATGGGGATCATGGGCTATCGCAAGCGCACCGGCTTCATGTGCGGCCTCGTGGTAGCCCAGATCAGCGAGTTCTCTCTCATCCTCGCCGCGCTGGGCCATTCGCTTGGCCACATCAACACCTCCACCATGAGCCTTATCACGCTCGTGGGCCTGATCACCATTTTCGCTTCAACCTACATGATCCAGTATTCCGGGCCTCTCTACAATCGGCTCTCGGGATTCCTCGGCGTCTTCGAGCGGGCCAACGCGCACCGCGAGACCGGATCCGAGGACACCCACGAACCGGCCCATGACCACCTCATCATCATGATGGGTCTAGGAAACTACGGCAGCGCGATCGCGTCACGGCTCAAGCAGCACGGATGGAATCTTCTCGCCGTCGACTTCGATCCCCAGGCGCTCCAGCGAGCCCGCGATATGGACATCCCCTTCCTGTACGGCGATGTGGGCGACCCCGAGATGCTCGCCCAACTCCCCCTCGATAAAGCCCAGTGGACAGTCTGCACGATACG
>JBBDKK010000090.1:0-4228 GCA_040879395.1 Phycisphaerales bacterium | reverse complement strand
AGTGGGAGATGAACATCACACTCAAGAGTTTGCTCGATGAAGCCGGCTACCGTGGGCGTCTGGCACTGGCCGCGACAGACCCTCAGGATACGGACCTCTATCATCAACTCGGCGCAGATCTGGTCATGCAACCCTTTGTCGATGCGGCCGAGCAGGCCGTCGAGGCCATCACCGGCGCTGTCCAGACCCTGCCCGATCTGCAGGACTGGCCGGTGACCATCCGCGAAGTCGCCCTCCAGCCGGGATCCGTGTTCACCGGCAAAACACTCCGGGGCCTCGATCTGCGTTCCAAGCTCGGCGTCTCGATGCTTGCCATCAGCCGGGCCGGCAAGATCTACTTCAACCCCGATCCCGAGTTCCAGATGTACCCCGGCGACCGGATCGTTCTCATTTGTCCGCCGGAGGCCGCAGAGGAAGCCGCACAATATCTACAGCGAAGAGACCTCGGTGGTCCCGGCGACGGCCTTTCGAGCACTTTCTCGGCGGCGCAGATCGACATTTCACCTGAATCTTCATGGGTTAACCGCACGCTGGCCGACCTCGATTTTCGAAGTCTTTACGGGGTAGCGGTGATCGGCATCCGGCGTGGGAATGAACAGATCACCTCGCCCACCGCAACCGACGAGGTCCTCGCGGGCGACACGATTGTTGTCGTCGGCAATCCGTTGGGCATCGCGGAGGTCGCCAAGTCGCGTATCGATCCGGGGCAACATCCTCCCGCCGAGCCGCCAACCAACTAAAGGGCACTCGCACAGCAAATAGGATAAGATAATCCGTAGACGCTTAGAATCAGTTGCTATCCGCGAAGGTGCTCAAAGCTTTGATGAAATCGATTGCCGCCCAGATAACGACTCTCAGAAGCCAGCGGAGTACGCGGCGCAACCTCAAGGTGCTCGCCAAGTTCCTGGCCGTCCTGTTCTTGATGATCGCCACCTACACCGTGATCTTCCACTTCATCATGGCCCGGGAGGGGCAGGAGCACTCGTGGATCTCGGGGCTCTACTGGACACTGGTCACCATGTCCACCCTCGGTTTCGGAGATATCACCTTCCAGAGCGACCTGGGCCGTGCCTTCTCCATCCTCGTCATCCTCTCGGGCACGCTCTTCCTGCTCGTGCTGCTCCCCTTCACCTTCATCCAGTTTTTCTACGCCCCGTGGATGGAATCGCAGGCCCAGGCCCGGATGCCCCAGGCGCTCCCCCAGGACGAAAAAGACCATGTCATCCTCACCCGCTTCGACCCCGTGACCGAAGCCCTGATCGGCAAGCTCAAGCAGTTCGGGCACACCTACGCCCTCATCGTGGAGGATACCGCCGAGGCCCAGCGCCTGCACGACCAGAACATCCGCGTGATGGTCGGCCAGTTCGATGATCCGAACACCTACAAGACGGCTCGCATCGAGTCCGCCGCCATGCTCGTCTCCACGCTCTCCGACGCACGCAACACGACCGTGGCCTTCACCGCCCGCGGCGTCTGCGACACGACCCCCGTGGTCGTCACCGTTGACGATCAGGTCTCGGCCCAGATCCTCGACACCGCCGGGGCCACCACCGTCCTGCGTTTTCCCGATATCCTCGGCCAGGCCCTGGCACGCTGCATCTCCGGCGGCGACGCCATCACCCATACCGTCGCCAGCTTCGACCAGCTCCACATCGCCGAGGCCAACGCGGCCCGCACGCCGCTGATCGGAAAAACCCTCCGCGAGAACCGCATCGCCGACCTCGATGTCAGCGTCGTCGGGCTCTGGGAACGCGGCGAGTTCAAGCACGCAAAGCCCGACACGGTCATCGGCCCCAACACCGTCCTCATGCTCGCCGGCTCCAGAGAGCAACTGCTCAACTACGATGAGCACTTCGCGATCTACGGCGTATCGGGCGATCCGGTCATCATCATCGGCAGCGGCCGCATCGGGCAGGCCACCGCCGCCGCCCTGGAACAACGCGGGGTGGACTACCGCATCGTCGAGCAGTCGCGACGGCGGGTCACGCTCCCGGAAAAGACCATCGTGGGCAACGCCGCCGAGCCGGGCGTGCTCGAGCAGGCGGGCATCTCCTCGGCCCCCACCATCCTCATCACCACCCACAACGACGACACCAACCTCTACCTCACCCTCCTGTGCCGCAAGATGCGATCGGATATCGAGATCATCTGCCGGTCCACGATCGACAAGCATGTGGCCGCCCTTCACAAAGCCGGTGCGGACTTCGTCCAGTCCTACGCCTCCATCGGGGCATCGAGCATCTTCAACCTTCTTCAAAAGAGCCGCGTGGTGACCGTCACCCAGGGTCTGGACATCTTCCGCGTCAAAGTCCCCCAGGAGATCGCCGGCAAGAAAATCGCCGAATCGGGCATCCGCGAGCAGACCGGCTGCACGATCATCGGCTACCGCGATCAGGACCAGCTCCACCCCAACCCCGGGGCCATGACGGTCCTTGAGAAAGGCCACGAGCTGGTCATGATCGGAGACTGGGAATCTCGCAACAAGTTCTTCAAAAAGTACGGTGACCACTAACCCATCTCCGATGAAGAGCAAATCACCCTGTTTGCGGGGCCGCGATTTTGCATTCAACCTCTGGGGAAAGCGTGCAACAAGCACCCGGTCAGGAACCCATACAACCGATGCTCCCCTAACGCCCCGCACCACCATGGCCGTGGGCATCCTTTCCCTGGTTCTCCTCGCCTTCGTGGGCATCGGATTCGTCGATCCCGCCCTCTACGACGACCTGAGCCGGAAAGACAACCATGTAAGGGTGCTAGAACACCGCCCACCGCAACAAAGACAGCATCCCCCGCGGCACGCCCGCAGGCATCCACGCCTGCGGGTGTTTTTCTTACCCGTCACCCTGACCACACAACCACCCTTCCGTGCGAGCACCCAAGCCGAGCTTCTATACTCTCCCACAAGGAGCGTGCTATGCACCGAGTTTCTTCTTCCGCCATCAAGCATCTCACCGCCACATTGGTGCTGCTGCTTGTCACTGCGGCACTCCCCGACGCGCAAGCCCACGCCGCCTACCAGGATCAATCACAAACCACGCTCCCCGCCGCCGCGCCAGAGACCGAACCACCGCCCCTCACCGCTGAGGAGCAGGAGGCCCTCGCCCGCCAAGCCCTCGCCCGGATCCAGGGCCTTGAGAACCCACAAGCCGAGATCGTGGACGGCGCCCTCGTCATCTCAGGCATCGCCGACGATACCGCGATCATCTCGCAGGCCACAAACGCGGCACGCACCGCCACGGGCATCGAGCAGATCGACAACCAGATCGAACTCTCGCTCAATCTCCAGGACCGTTCCCGCGGAGCCGCCAGCCGCGTCTCCCAGCGTGCCGAGGTCTGGATCTCTTATCTCCCGCTCATCCCCCTCGCTCTGGCCATCCTGCTCGCATTCATCTTCTTCGCGTGGGTTACCGGCAAGCTCTCCTGGCCCTTCCGCCATTTCACCCGTAACCCATTCCTTCAGGACATCCTCCGCAAGATCACCCAGACCGCGATCTTGCTCATCGGAGTCCTGCTCGCGCTGGAAGTCCTCGACGCCATGGCCCTCGTCGGCGGCGTGCTGGGAGCCGCGGGCGTGGCCGGCATCGCCATCGGCTTCGCATTCAAGGACCTCATCGAGAACTACATCGCCTCCGTCCTCCTCTCCCTGCGCCAGCCCTTCCGCCCCAAGGACCATGTCGTTATCGACGGCCACGAGGGCCTCATCACATCCATGAACACACGCACGACCGTCCTGACCACCTTCGACGGCAACATCGTCCGCATCCCCAACGCCATCGTCTTCAAAACCACACTTATCAACTACACCACCGACCCCCGCCGACGCTTCGATTTCACCGTCGGCGTCGGGTACGATGTCCCCCTCTCCAAGGCCCTAGAGATCGGGCTCGACACAGTTCTCAAAGCCGACGGCGTGCTCCAGCAGCCCGCACCCTTCGCCAATGTCAGCAAACTGGGCGATTCCAGCGTCAGCATCCAGTTCTTCGGGTGGGCCGATCAGTCCAAAAACGACTTCGGCAAGGTGCGCACAAACGCGATGATCCAAGTCAAAGGCGAGTTCCAGCGGCTGGAAATCGACATGCCCGAGCCCATCTACAAGATCCGTTTCGAGGGCGAACCCCCGCGCGTACAGACGGATCCGCAACGACCGACCCGAGCAGCACCCACGCCAATGCCGACTCCCGGCGTCGAATCCCCCGCGGCCGACACCAGCCCCGACATCACGATCACA
>JBBDKK010000089.1:0-4933 GCA_040879395.1 Phycisphaerales bacterium | reverse complement strand
CGCTCCGCAAACAGCTCTTCGACCATCTCCAGCGGATGAGTCTCCGCTTCTACCGCTCGAACCAGCCCGGCCGCGTGAGCGCGCGGGTGATGGACGACACCTACAAGATCCAGGCGTTCATCCAGGAGAAACTGCCGCTGCTGATGCTGAACCTGCTCAAGTTCCAGATCCTCATCGTGGTCATCTGCCTCATGAACATCCGCCTGGCGCTGGCGTCGATCATCATCCTGCCCCTGCAGTTTGTGACCTATCGCTTCTTCCGCGCCCCCATCAAGGTCAGCCACAGCGAAGCCCAGGAGAACCTGTCGCTGGCCTACGGCAGCATCGTGGAGAAGTTCTTGGGCATCGAAGTGGTCAAGGGCTTCAGCGCCGAGGCCCGCGAGAGCGCGACCTTCCATGACGCGATCGATGAGAGCCGCAAGTCGCAGATCCGTTCCCAGCGGTTCCATTTCGCCCAGAAGGTCACCGCCGACCTGCTGGTGGGACTTGGGACGATCCTGCTGCTGGCTTACGGGGCCTTCGAGGTCATCAAGGGCCGCATGCGGGGCGGGGAGTTCATGATGTTCTTTGGCTATGTCATGATGCTCTACCCGTCGGTCCTGGAGATCATCAGCGGCGTCGGACACTCCTCCAAGGCCACGGCCAGCGTCAGCCGCGTGTTCGACATGCTCGACGAGCCGGTTCACGACGAGGGTGTCCTGCGGGACGACACCCTCGACCACGCCTCCGAGACGCTCCGCGGCGAGATCCAGTTCGATCGCGTCGTGTTCGCCTACGACGACGCCACCGAGGTGCTCCGCGAGATCAGCTTCACCATCCGTCCCGGTGAACGGGTGGCCATCACCGGGCCCAGCGGCTCGGGCAAGAGCACGGCCATCAATCTCATCCCCCGGTTCCTCACCCCGTCGGAAGGCAAAATCACCATCGGCGGCGTTGATACGGAGGCGATGCCTCTCAAGACCCTGCGGACGGCGATCGGGATCGCTTTCCAGGAAGTTTTCCTGTTCAACGCGACCATCTATGAGAACCTCCGCTACGCCCGCGAGGACGCCACCAAAGCGGAGGTCGAGCGGGTCTGCAAGATCTCGGGCGCTTATGAGGTCATCCAGCGCCTCCCGAGGGGCTTTGAGACACGCTTGTCGGATTTCGGCGTCGAGCTTTCCCGGGGCGAGAAGCAGCGCATCACCCTGGCCCGTGCCCTGCTCAAGAACTCCCCGATCCTGATCCTCGACGAGGCGACCGCGTCGATCGACCGCGAATCGTCGAACCAGATCATCCAGACGGTCTTCGAAGAGATGCCCAATCGGACGATCCTCATGGTCACCCACGAGGCCACCCTGATGAGCCTGGTCGACCGCGTCATCTGCATCCGCGACGGCCAGATCTGTTTCGATGGCCCCCCCAGCCGGTACATGGCCCAGGAATACGGCGGCCCGGACGGGTTTTTCACCCCGGAGGAGCCCGCGGGCCGATCTCAGACATATCCCGACGCGAAAAGCTTGGAAAACCCCGCCAAAATGGGCGATTCACCGGGGCAAACCGGTGCCCCGCAAGATCCCGCGAGCGGATATATTGAACACAGGGACGATGCCCACCGCCGCCGACTCGCGGAAGAGACCAAGAAAAAGCACCGACCCGCGATCGAACAAGCGAAGAAAGAAACAGGAGAAGGATGACCCGAATGAACGACCGGCTCGAGCACCCCCACATCCCCGCCACTCGACCGATCGCCCGCGATACGCGGCTTTGTTCGCTTATTTTCCCGCTGATCACCCTGAGCGTGTTGGTTTTCGGCAGCGCATGGGTCGTTGGGTGCAGCTCCAATGAGCAGAGATCGCAAAGCATCGAGATGGAAGACCCTCGGATATCCCAGGGGTCGATGCTCGATGCCGAAGAGGATGACGGGCTCGACCGCATCGCCGAGGCGATGGCCGGGCTGGATGAGCCAAGCATCTCCCCCGGCGTGCTCGCATCGCTCAAGGACCGCATCGACCGAAGCCGGCAGCAGGCCCTGCTGCAGCGTGAGGCCTATCAGCAGGCGGAGTCCGCCGAATCGGATGCGGTGCTGAACGCAGAATCCTCCGATGCGATGCTGGACATGCCCGCGAACGCAGGCCGGCTGATCCCGCTGGAGCGGATGAGTCTCTCTGAGATCAACGATCTGATCGCCTCGATCAGTCTCCGGTTCCAGACGGAGAAGGGGTACCGCCCGGCTCTCCCTGCCCAGGTTTCCGCGCTGGGCAGCCCGCCCGAGAGAGTCAGCACGGGCCCGGTGCTCGCGCTCAACCGCGAGGGTGATGCCTGGTCGATGGTCCGCTTCGGTTTCGTGAGCTACCTCTCACAGCTCCCCCAGCTCTGGGTCCAAGGGGTCGATATCGACCAGGAGGGCGTGGTGACGCCCAGCGGTGAACTCGATGGCATAAAGGCCATGGTAGACGGCTCGCTGGAGCAGGTGCGCACGATGCGCACGAGTCTTACGCCGCGGGATCTCTCCCGCGAACTCATCCAGCTGAGCTTCGTGAACACCGAGGGGGCCATGAAAGCCCTCAAGGGCCTGGGGATTTCCACCATCGCCGCCATCGACGGCCTGCCCGCAACGATCGAGTTCAACCAGCTCCCGATGGTGACGGTGATGCCCGGAGTGAGCAGCGAATCAACGAATCTGGTTGGGGACGCGGAGTCGGCGGCGGGGGCGTTCGGTCAGTCGACCACGCCCAACACGGCCAGCGATCTGCACCCGGAGGTGAACGCGGGCCCGATGTCCGAGCTGATGGTGCTCTATCACCCCGCCCACCCCGAGCAGTTCAGTCTGGTTCGTTCCATACTTGACGAGCATATCGACCGGCCCGCGCGGCTCGTGTTTGTCGAGGGTCTTGTCCTGGAGATCAGCGAGGAGGGTCTCGAAGAACTGGGCGTCGAATGGTCGTACCAGCAGGGCAGCGCGGACTTCATCCTCGGATCGCTCGATCCCACGGGCCTGAGCGACACACTGACCTTTAACAACATCGACAACCGGGATCTGGCCACAAACTGGACCCTGGCGATCAGGGCCCTGATCAGCGACGGCAAGGCCGAGGTGCTCTCGCGGCCCAGCGTCCTGACGATGAACAACCGCCAGGCCATGATCCGCGTCGGCGAAGACATCCCCATCGCCACCAGCCAGGAGGGCTTCTCGGGAAACTCCAACAAAATCGCTTTCAACTTCAAGTACCTTGCCACGGGCATCCTGCTCAATATCCGGCCTCGCATGACCGAGTCGGGCGATGCGGTCAGCATGCTTATCGACACCGTGGTCTCGGCCCAGGTGCCCGGGAGGGATTTGGAAATCCGTTCCACCGACGGTGACCTGCTCGCCTCGGCGCCGACCGTGTCAACAAGGCGCGTGCAGACCTACGCCCGGATCGCCAACAAAACGCCGTTCATCATCGGCGGGCTGGTATCCCGGGACATGTCGATCCAGCAGGATAAGGTGCCCTTCCTGGGAGACCTGCCGCTGATCGGCCCGGCCTTCCGCTCCCAGCGGCAGATCAATGAGAAACGGGAGGTCATCATCGTGCTCACGCCCTATGTGCTGCCCGAGGACCAGATCATCTCGCGGGCTTTGCCCAAGGACGACGACCTCTTCGACAGCACGGGCAACCAGCTCTTCCGGGACGCCTACCGCATCCGCGATGTCGATGTCTTCGATCTCCGATTCCTCGCCGAGAACAAGCGGCTGATGATCTACCGCGAGCTGGCCGCCGATCTGATCGAGAAGAACTTCCAGTTCGCCGATGTCAGCCCATTCGATGAGTTCGCCGGAGACACGATCCCCGGCGAGGAGATCCTCATCCAGCGCATGATCTACGAACTCATCAAGCGAACACGGGTCGACGAGCGCATCAACCCGGAGCGCATGATCTACTTCGAGGCCAAGGACTACGAGGGTTACAATGTCCGTTTCCTCAACTACATGCTGACCAAGCTGGGCGACGGTGAAACCCCCCAGAGTTTCTTCGATCTCAACCCGGACAAGGCCATCGCCATCACCTACACCTACGCCCGCGAATCGCTCGACCAGCGTGACCTGGCCAGCGAGCCGATCCCCGAGGTCTCACTCGTCGACTGTCCCAACCGCGACGCCTGGCAGCAACTGCTGTGGGATATGAACCAGCCCAACAGCTCCGGCCTCGATCGCTACACGATCCTCATCAAGGACCAGCGGGACATCGAGCGTCTGCAACGGGCGATCATGCTCAAGAAGATCGTCCTGCTCAACGGGGGCATGCAATCGCTCTCGCTGGCGAACTTTACGATCGGCAAAATTCTGCACACGCCCAAGATGGGCGAGGACAATGTCTCCGTGATCGACGCCGATGTCGCAAGGTACTTCTTCCACACCGAACTCTACTACGCGGCCATCATCAAACGCATCGAAGAGACCCTCAAGGAGTTCGATACCGCGCTGGAGGATCCGAGCGTCCAGATGTTCCTGGACCCCGCTTCCCGCAGGAACGAACCGCTCCCCGGACGGTGAACGCGGTCCGATCACCCCGTATCGAGCCGGGATTCACTCCCGGGCCCGGCGGGGAGAGCACAATCCCCATGCTGAGCGGCGGGAATCATTGACACCCGTTTGGGGAGGGCAAATAATCCCATCCGGACCCGTGGAGTTCTCACAACCCCATGGCGAGATGTCGTTTACAATCGCGGGGGAGCACACCATGCACCAGAGTTCTGATCGGGATGGCGAAGACCGACGCCCGCGGGTGATCGCGGCGGACATGCCCATCGATACCTCCCGCTACCCCATCGAACCGCTGCTCAACGCGTTCGCCGGCCTCGCCCGGACGGACCCACGGGCCAAGCTCCTGCTCTCCGGAAAGCGATGCCCGGATGAGATCTACAGCGTCTGGAACTACCTCGACAAGCACGATCTCGTCGACCAAGCCGA
>JBBDKK010000088.1:0-4938 GCA_040879395.1 Phycisphaerales bacterium | reverse complement strand
CTTAAGCACCTTGTCTAATCCCCTCCAGTCATCGCAGAGCCAGCAGCCGAGCACGGGCTCTTTGGGTAAGACATGAAGGCTCTCTGCAACTTTTACAAATGGGCGTGGGGGATTGTCGCGGCTCGAAGATCGGCATTGCCAGAAACCGGCGCTGTCCATGATGTGCTCGTATCGCTTACTCTTAAACACGCTGAACTTCGATTTCTTAGGTACTGATCGCTGCAGGCGCTCATAGGCCGCCTTCGTTTCGGCCTCGGCAAGTTTTAGGTCCTTGAGTTGATTCTCAGCGTACTTTGACAGCTTCATCTTTGCATTTCTGATATTGGTTGCGGTCGGTATTTCGAGCTGAAGGATGTCGAGCACTTCATAGAAAGCACTCTGCTGCTTGGGTTCGCGGACGACCTTGCGAACGCGCAATGCGGTCCACTTCCCCGACGGCAACTGATATGCCAGCCCGTCGCCCTCTTCCCATTCGATGTTATCGATGAAGGGCTTGCGGACTTTGGTGGGCTCCTTCTGCGGGCCGACGATCTGGGCTCGGAGTTTGTCGAGGGCGGCCTGGCGTTTCTTGACATCCTTTGGGACCTCCTGCTCCCAGATCGCGATGTCGATGCCGTCGTCGATTATGCGCAGGGCGTTGGTCTTGGTGCGCTCGCTCAGGCGGCCCATCTGGACTTGCTTGGCCGCGAGCCCGAGCCAGAAGGGGCAGAATGCATATGGGTCTTCTTCGTCGTCAATGCAGAAGTCAGCGATGAGCTGGTCCTCGGCTTCCTCGATGGACTTGCCATCAGCGATGCTGTCCTTGAACTCAGCTGCGACATCGGAGGCGGTGTCGTTGCTCAGGATGGCGGTGCCCCAGGTGCCCATGGGGACATTTTAGCACGAACAGGTGGGTGTGGGTGCCACTATTCGCCGTCTTCGGCGCAGTAGTGCTCTTGAGCGGTTTTGAAGACACTATTGCGCGGCTGCGCCGCGAGTAGTGGCACCCGCTTGGCTGTCCGGTCAATCCACAAAAACATCCCCGCCCTTCATCACAAACACCACATCCTGATACGCCGTCACATCCCCCATCGGATCACGCGGCAGTGCGATGAGATCGGCGTGCTTGCCCGCTTCGAGCGTGCCGAGCTGGTCTTGGGCGCCGATCAATGTCGCCGCGTTGATGGTGGCGGAGATCAGGCAGTCCTCGGGGGTCATCCCGGCTTCGTGCATGTAGACGAACTCCTCGGCGTTGGTGCCGTGGGCGCCGACGCCGACATCGGTGCCGAAGGCGATGTTCACGCCCGCCTTGTACGCGCGACCAAAGGCGTTCTGGATCAGCGGGCCGACGGCGGCGGCTTTCTGTTGGACGGCGTCGGGGAAGTAGCCGGGGATCTTGGCTTTCTCTTCGACGAACTTGCCGGCGTGGATGGTGGGGACGAGGTAGGCCCCGGTCTTCTTGAAGAGGTCGATCGATTCGTCGTTGAGATAGGTCCCGTGTTCGATGGAGTGGACCCCGGCCCGCAGCGCGGCGTTGATGCCGTCGGCCCCGTGGGCGTGTGCGGCGACCTTGCGCCCCATCATGCGGGCGGCCTGGACGATCGAGGCCAGCTCGTCGTCGAAGAACTGCTGATCGACACCCGCGGCGGTGGGCGAGAGCACGCCTCCGGTCGCGGTGATCTTGATGAGGTCGACGCCCTCGCGGACGCGGGCGCGGACGGCCTTGCGTGCCTCGGCGGGGCCGTCGGCGGTCATCACGTGCGGCGCTCGCTCGGGTCGCAGGGCGGGTGAGAGGGAGTTTGTGCCGTCGGCGTGGCCGCCGGTGACGGAGATGGAGGGGCCGGAGGCGTAGACACGCGGGCCGGGCACGACGCCGGCGTTGATCCGGTCACGCAGGGCCAGGGCGGTGGAGCCGGGCGAGCCGACATTGCGGACGGTGGTGAACCCGGCGAGGATGGTTTTGCGTGCGTTGGCGACCGCATCAATCGCGGCGTGGGCCTCGCCCTCCTGCATGGATCGGCGCATGCGCTCGGCGGCGGTGTGGTTCTCGCCGGTGAGGTGGGTGTGGCAGTCGATCAGGCCCGGGACGACCCAGCGGCCCTTGAGGTCGATGGTGGCGGTGTCGGCGTCGAGGTTCAGCTCGGCGGCGGTGGCGTAGCCGGGGACAACGCGGTCGATGCGGTCGTCGATGACGACGATGGTCATTTCCGACCGCGTGCCCTCGCCGGGGACGGCGATGAGGTGGCCACAGTGGATGATGATGGCGGTTTGTGGTGGTGGGTCGGACTGGCCGCGGGCTTGGGCGGAGAGGATGATGGCGATGAGGGCGAGGGCGGCGGTGATGAGGGTGCGGGTGTGCATTGGTGGGCTCCTGTTTGGACGATGAGGATACCAGAAACCCGGGTTGGCCGCCTCCCGTGCGAGGGTTGAAAGTGCGGGGGCGGTGAGCCGTGGATTTTCCTTGGTCGATGGGCCGGGTTGCGGTAGGATGGGCTGCATGGTCGCGGAACCCGCGGATGGGTGAGGCCGGAGGAGAGATGATGCTGCGAAAAACACTGCTGATCGCGACGATGGCGTGCGCGGGTGCGGCTGCCCACGGGCAGACGGAGCCGCTGTACCTGATCCCGGATTCGGAAAACGACCGTGTGTGGGCGTTCAGCGCGGTCGACGGCTCGCTGGTCGATGATGCGTTCATCACCGATCCCGGGGTCGTTGATGGTGTCGATGTCTTCAACCGGCCCATCGAGGCGATGATGACCCCGCTGGGCACGATCCTGGTGACGGATCAGTTCGCCGATGTGGTTTCCCACTTCGGCTTCGACAGCTCGTTCATCGAGGTCTTCTCGCTGGGGGGTGTGCGGGACAACGACATCATGGACAACATCCGAGGCGGGCATGTGCTCACCCAGGGGCCGTTCGCAGGCGATGTGCTGGTCACCAACAACGGCCGACTCAACGATCTGGTCGTCTCGCAACGGAATGTCAAGCGGCTCGACGGCGACGACGGCGCGGAACTCGAAGACTTCGCCTTCAACCGCTACGGCGGGATACGCGGGCCGTTCGATGCGATCGAGTACAACGGCGAGGTGCTCGTCGCCGACGAGGGGCAGGACAAGATCGTCCGCTACACGCTCGATGGCAAGTTCAACGAGCGGTTCACCAGCAGCTTCGAGGTCCCCCAGCTCGACTTCCCACAGCAGATGGCCGTGGCCAGCAGCGGGAACCTGCTCGTGTGCGCGTTCAGTTCCGGCTTCATCCTCGAGTTCGATCCTGATGGGGATCTGGTCGGCCAATACAGCCCGGGTACGCTGGAGCTGTTCCGCGGCGTGGCGGAGCTGGATAACGGGAACCTGCTGGTGACGACCACCACCGGGGTCTTCGAGGTCACGCGGACAGGGCTGGTGGTTGATGTCGAAGCGACCGACGGCGATTTCCGCTACATCACCCGTTTCATCCCGCCCACCGATGGGCTCGGGACCGGAACCGAGACACCGCCACGCGATGTTCCCCGGGAGCCGCTGGCGATGCCTGATCCCGATCCGCGGGACCGCGAGGAGATCATGGCCGACGAGCGGGGCCTGACCTACAGCACGAAGGGAGCGGGATCATGAAGCGAGCGATGCACACATGCGCGGCGGCGGTTTTCGCCCTGACTGCGGGCGCGGCGACGGCCGGCGATGCCGGGTTCGCCTACATCATCGAGGGATCGGGCTTCTTCGGGGCCCCGGGCATCGAGCTGGCACGGGTGGGCGTGGTTGAACTGGCCAACCCGTCCAATACTGTCACCGGCCACCTCGCCGGGACCCACCTGCGATTCGGCGGGGCCGACTTCCGGCCCGGGACGGGCGAGCTGGTGGGCTTTGAGAACACCACCAACGCCTTGCGGATCATCGACCTGGTCGATGGCGGCAATACCCTCATCGACTCGATCGGTTTCATGGATTCCGGCGTGGCCGGTATGGCCTTCAGCAACGACGGTTCGATCACCTATGTCACCACGACCGTGGGGGCGTTCGTCCGCGTGGTGCAGGCCGACGCCGACGACGGCTCGGTCATCAGCGTGCACAACATCCTGACCAACTCGGTTTCATCGCTGGCGGTCGTCCCCGAGGACCACCCGACGCTGAATCCCGGCGATCTCTACGGCCTGGCCTTGGTTGGCACCGGCTCGCTGCGGCTGGTCAACATCGACCTGGACACCAACAGCGTGACTTCCTCGCAGACGCTCACCGGCATCGGGTTCACGCCCCAGTTCGAGACCGGGCTGGACTTCACCGCCGACGGCACGCTCTACGCCGCGATCCAGGGATTCGATGAGGTCAACCCGGATGTCTTCGTCGAGATCTCCAGCCACCTCTACACGATCGACCCGCTCACGGGCGCGGCGAGCGACCTGGGCGTGATCCAGGCCGATGGCACATGGGACGCGGTGACGCTGGTCATCGACGACCCGGACAACCCGTGCCTGGCGGACATCGTGCACGATTCGCAGCTCAACTTCTTCGATATCTCCGCGTTCCTGTCCCTCTACGCGGATATGGACCCGCAGGTCGATTTCAACAACGACGGCCTCATCGATTTCTTCGACCTCTCCATCTTCCTCGGCGTGTTCACCGAGGGCTGCGAGGGCGTGGTCGGGCCGTGATACGCAAATCCGGCCGCTGACCAGCCGCTGAGTGGTTACTCCGCGTCCTGGAGCGCCTGCCGCCGCAGATCCGCGGCCCGCTCAAGCAGCGCCTCGCGTGCCCCCTCGGGGTCGGTGGCCTCGGGGACCTGCTCGAGATCGAAGTGCCATTCCACGGTGTGGTCGAAGTCCGCCGGGAGCACCGTGGCGACGAGGTCAATGCCGGGGTATTCGTGCAGCGGGGCCTTGGCGGTCCGCAGTTCGTGCACGGGCTCATATCCCGGGAGCCGGAGCTGGACATCGTACCCGCCGTAGAAAGTGAAACGGGTCTCGGC
>JBBDKK010000087.1:0-5007 GCA_040879395.1 Phycisphaerales bacterium | reverse complement strand
GAATCAAATCTACGGATCACTCGGCTTACGGACAGCCCTGGTTGTACGACATCAGGAACAAACTGAGATCAAAGAAGTTGTAGTTCCCGTCGCCGTTGATGTCGCCGCCGGGCAGCTGGTTGTTGTATTCGGTCAGGAACCAGCTGAGGTCAAAGAAGTTGATCACGCCGTCCCCGTTGCAATCCGCCGGGCAGTTGGGTGTTGGGTCGCATTCAGGCGCGATGACCGTGACCTTGATCGAACAGCACTCCTCCAGCGATTCGTTGTGCATCGTCATCAGGAAACACACCTCCTCGCCGGGCATGGCACCGCAGATGGTGACGCTCACCGTCCCGGTCCCCAGGTGCGGCAGCGGCGCGTAGTCCCACCGGCTCGGATCGAGCGGGTTGCCCGTGTCGACCGTCACGCCCGCCGGCGTCAGCGGCGAGAAGTACGAGTAGAACACGGTGTCACCGCTCAGGTTGTCGACATCGAAGGTGTAGGTGAAGCAGTTCGTGCCGTCGCACAGCGGCTCGACGACCACGTTGTAAACCTGCGCGCAATCGCACTCGGGGACCACGAAACAGTACTCGATCGCGCAGCACTCCTCAAAGTCAACCGTGTTCAGGCTCAGCGTGAAGCAGATGATGTCGCCCGCCTGCCCGCCGTTGAAGGTCAGCGAGATTTGCGTGCTCGCTCCGTCAAGCAGCAGGTTGGGCAGCGTCACCAGACCCGTGGGGACCACGGTATACCCGGACCCGGGGAGCACGAGCAGGTGCTTGACATCCTGGCCCGAGTTGTTGGTGAGTGTGAAGTTGATGGTGTAGTTGCCCGAATCGTCGAGCTCGCACAGTATCTCCTCATCGGTGATGGTGGCGCACCGTGGGGCCCCCTCGGGGCACGAAACCTCGATCGAGCCGATCCAGGTCTTGTCTACAAATATGATATCAGCGTCCATGTCGATCAGGATTGAGTTGGTTGTATTTCCACCCGTTTGCGGAACGCCTTGAATCCCGTAAATGTTTGGCGGATTTCCATGCCCATGATAATCGATGGCATCGGCCGTCACCCACACTCGATCATCCGGAGACGCGGCGTACGAGTAATCGCATCCGCCTGCTGCATTGGTCTGACTAAAGACCCCGATACCGAACATGTGGATTGTCGGCAACCACTGATCGTTTTCACAGACGAACTCGAGAATTCGTGACTGATGTGCGTCGGTATCAAAACGACCTGTGCTTGAAGCCGTTGTCATCGACCGTTCAGCGATCAACATCAATCCTTGGGCAGAAAATGCGATATCCGCGACAGGGTTGGAGTATGACTGACCGGCGTAGCCCGGGACCGAGATCTCGAGTCGCTCGGACCCGGGGATGAACTCACCGGTGATCGGGTTCTGAGCGATCGACCAGATCTCGTTTGCCGCCGCCGCGTTGGTGGCCATTTGATCTTCAACCCAAACCGAGTAGTACACGCGTCCATTAAAGTTCTGCACCGCCCAGACGCGCTCGCCCAGTGGAGCAGCGCCCACATCGTCACCTGGTTCAGTCGTGCAGTCTGCCACGATCCTGGTCGCGTGGTCCCATGTGCTCCGACAGTTGCCGGCCGCGTCGATGCGATAAATGCGTCCGTCCTCGAAGTTGGTGACATAGAGCATCTGAGAACCGACATCGAAGCACAGGTTCCCCAGTTGCGGGTACGATTCGTCGATGCCATAAGCTGACGCGATGATCGGATCGCTCGCGTTGGGCAAGGTAACGAACACAGTTGCCGCTCCGGTAACGCTATTGATCTTGTATACCTGCCCGGGCTGGCCCCCGATGGAGCCGATCCCATCTTGCAGGTAGACAGCCGTCTGATTCGTGTAGATATTGCCCTGGTCGTCCAGCGCTACGCCGAAGAGTTGGCCCATGCGGGACCGAAGCCAGTCCGGGTGCGTGTAGACGAGCACCGGCCATACCACGCCCAGCGGGGCCGTCGATTGACCAGTAAGGTCGTAGACATTGATCACGCCGTCGATGTCGTCCTGTCGCCACTGCGTACCCACGGCCACCTGCCCGCCCCCGAATGCCTGATAGTCGGCCGATTCGAAGCTCGGGCGTGTCCCGTCGCATTCACCCGGTCCCACATCAGCGTGGGCGCACGATAACCAGCTCACGCATGTAAGCGTGAGCGCGAAACTCTTCCGTACCATGGTCATACCCCTTTTCCCCGGGACGCGGCCCGGAACCTCGAACGAAACAAACCCCACGCACGGAGCGTGAGGTTGAACCATCGATATTCTGTTGTCCCGGAGAACCCACGAGAACTCGCGCCTCGCCTCTGGCGGCTGGCGTGCGACTTACTCTACAGATTCATCCAGCCCAATGCAAGGAAATCTTTACACTTTGCATCCAGATCGTCACCATAGGTATCCCCCGGCGAGGCCGCTTGTGAAGTGGTGAAAAGCCACCCATCGCCCTTCTCGGGCCATTCTCACGGCCCTTGACCACCGGCTGCCCTGCCCGTACCACGGACCGGGTTCGGGCATTCACGCCCCGAGCAGCGATTCGTCGGTCGCCTGCGACCGCCTGGGGTCGGTCCGCTCGATGATGTCGCTCACGCCCTTCTGGTTGAACCCCTTGTAACCGTCGCGCCGTTCGAGGTTCTCAAGGTGCGATCCGATCGCGCCGTTGGTGCGGAACTCGTTGGCCTGCGTGGGGGTGATCAGTTCCGCATTGAGCAGCCGCTTGATGCGCTTGGGATCCACCCCCCAGCGCTCGCCCTCGGTAAAGGCCTGCTGGAGATACGGGAGCTGGGTAAACGGCGGCATGGATCGCACGCCGGCGGAATCGAGCTGATCGCGCAGCGCGTTGTAATCGAACATGCACTCGAGATGGTGCATCCCCGCCTGGAGCATGGACTCTCCGTGCAGGCCCACCCACATGCCGATGGTGCCAAGGTAGTCGCGGGCCTTGAGCCCGTCGTGGGCGAAGTCGCCGATGATCTCTTCTTCCGAGAGGTCCACATCCGCGAAGATCACGAAACGGCACTCGGGCTGCTCGAGCACCTGCGCCCCCCAGCCCGCCTCCTCGCCCGCGTAGAACCGCTCGCGGCACACAAACCCCAGCTTCTCAAGCAGATGGACCAGGTCCTTGAACGCCTTGCGCGATGAGCGGTAGGTGTGGTGATCGTGGTTGGCCCAGCCCAGGCCCAGCTCGTCCTGACGCGCCTTCTGCACGCGGGCCGCGCGGTTGCGACGCTGCCAGTAGTCCCGCTCGGCACGGAAAAAAAGCTCGCAGGCCATGTCCACACCGAGGTCATAGACCGCCGCATCCACCAGCGCGTTGACGCGCTCCCAGCCCAGCTCATCGTTGGGCCAGTCCCGCTTGCGCCGACGCAGCGATTCGTAGTGCCGCATCGCGCTCAGGCACCGGTCCGGGTCGCTGGCGACATTGCATAGGCGCCGGCACCCGTGCCTTTCCACGGCCCACAGCGTCGTGGATGTCTCGCAGGACACCCGCACACGCCGCATCGGTGCGAACGGCTCGCCCTCGATCGCGTAGTCGTTGGTGATCGACCAGGCCGAGAGGAAGTCGCTCACAGAATCGACCATGATGCCGATCTGCACATGCTTCGTCCCCGAAAGAATCAGCAGCGGGAAGAGCCCGCCATCGTGCTCGAAGACCCGCCCCGCCTCCTGCGTTTCCTTGAGTTCGTACCCGGTCTCCACCAGCCGCGATTCGAGGGCATCGGAGTGGGGGGCCTCGATGAAGTCCACCCAGTCGACGAACCGGGTCCCGGTCTTGTGGCTCATATCGTCGGCCAGCTTGGCCGCGAACCGGCAATCACCGAGAAACTCGGTAACGAACCCGTCAACGAGGGCCTGAGCGGCCGGCTGAGGGACCCACTGGTAGTTCTCGGGATGCGGGATCGAGCGGTTCATGTCGTTTTTTCGCCTGTTTATGGAAGATCGGTAGCGGTTCGGGACTGTACGATTCTATTCACCCGCCCCGCAAAGGCCAGTTTCCCGCTGCGGAACCCTGAAGACCCGGCTTTCCGATCAGCTCCTGTAAACCAACCCACTCCTGCCGCAGTTAGACGGCCGTGGGCTGGGCCCGCCATCCTCTCCGCCGATACCATCGACTCCCGCCGCCGCTGCACCATAACTTGTACGCACGAGCTGCGAACATCCGCCGGGAGCCGACCATCGTGCCGATCTTTTCCGCATTCGAGTACCTGCTGATCACTATCGCGGCAATCTTTGTGATCGTCAACCCGCTGACGACCGCGTTCGTCTTCATGTCCCTGCTGCCCCGGGCCAATGACGCACGGCTCAAAGAAACGGCCAAACGCGCCGTGATGGTCTCGACCGGCATCTTCTTCCTCTTCGCCGTGCTCGGCGGCGTGATCTTCCAGCTCTTCGGCATCACCATCGACGCGTTCCGGATCGCCGGCGGCATCATCCTCTTCGGCATCGCCATGGGCATGATCCGCAAGGGACGCGATGAGGGGGAGGAGCACGCCGAGGATGATCCCGAGCCAGCCAAGGCCGGCCCGGCCCACGATGTCGCCATCATCCCCCTGGCCATCCCCTTCATCAGCGGGCCCGGATCGATCGCCACCGTCATGATCCTTACCAGCGAAGCGCCCAGCCCGTGGCATGTCGGGATCGTGTTTCTCGCCATTCTGATCACCACCATCACGACTTACTACGCGATGATCCACTCCAAGATCCTCGTCCGGTTCCTCGGTGAGACCGGCAAGGACATCGTCACCAAACTCTTCGGGCTGATCCTCTCGGTCATCGCCGTGCAGTTCGTGATCAACGGCGTCAACGATGTCTACCGCAAACTCCCCCAGCGAGATGCGCCGACAGTCATTGTTGACCAGAACGGAACCGCGACGGCAGATATCGAAAGTGCAAGCGATGCCGAACCGGCCCCCTGAGCAAGCGTGCTTCTTGTTTCTGCTCGTGAAGATCACATAAAGACGGCCGTTCACCGTTGACCCCGCCTCGGCGGCCCCCACAATCAACCGATGAGG
>JBBDKK010000086.1:0-5015 GCA_040879395.1 Phycisphaerales bacterium | reverse complement strand
CGAGGAATGCTTGGTTGGCGCTTTCGCGTGCTTCGGACTGTGCCTGGCGGGCGGATTCGATCATTTGGTCCCACTGGTTGCTGAGCCCGGCTTCCTGCAGACCGCGGTAAAGCAGGGCTTCCTCGGCATAGCCGGCGGCTTGGCGGGCGTAGCACTCGGCGAGTGTCTGCTGGACCGAGGCCTGGGTCAGCGTGGCGATCTGGCGGGTGACATCGTTTGCGTCGCGCAGGGCGGTCAGTGCGCTGCGGGCCAGCGAGATAGCACGCTCGTTGGCGCTGCGGACCTCATCCTCGCGGAACTGGGTGTACCCGCTGACGGCTTCTTCGATGCGTTCGGCCGCGGCCTGCATGCTCTGGCGGGCGAGCCGTTCGTCATCCTGGCTTGATTGCTCGCGGTCCCGCAGTTCCTGCGCCGCCTTTTCGAGCAGGTCGATCTGGGAGTTGGCCCGTTCGAGGTTCAGGTTGATCTCTTGGGCCTCGGGGCGCCGCTGGTCCGCCATGCCTTCGAGACGGACGGCCTCGAACTCGTATTGATCGGCCCGGAGGGTGTGCTCGCGGACACGCTGTGCGATCTCGGCGGCTTCGGCCGCGCTCACGCTGGGCATCTGGAGTTCCAGCCCGCCGGCCTGGTTCTTTTCCTCGGCTGCCTGCTGACGCAGTTCGGCGATCCTGGACTCGTGCTGGCCGATCTCCGACTCGATCTGCTGGCTGAGCTGTTCATACCGCTGGATGTCCTCGCGGCGAATTTCGATCAACTCATTGATTTCGCTGATTTCCTCGGAGGGGTCGAAAGTGCCCGCGGCCTCGGCGATGGCGGTCATGGTGAGCCATTCGCTGATCATGCCCCGGATCACGCGTGCCCGCCGCAGGGCGGTGGTTTCGGCGGCGGAGGCCTCCTGGGAGGCCAGGGATGCCTGTCCGAGCTTGGAAAGGGCCAGTGAGACCGCGGCCGCCTCGCCGTAGGCGTCCTCGGAATCGATGAACTCGCTGACGAGTTTCTCGGTTTCAAGGTAGTTCTGCTGGGCGTGGCTGCTGGGATCGCTGGCGGCGACCGAGGAGAACGAGCGGCCGGCCTCGCGAACCGCGCTCTGGGCATCGTCGGCATCGGAACACCCTGCCAGCCCGCAGAGCGCGGTCAGTGCGCCGGCGGCGGTGATCGAGAGGGTGCGGGCGAGCGTCTTGGATGGGCCGAGGGTGGATTGGTGGGTCATTCGGGCTGGTCCTGTTTGTGACCCGACCGTGGTGGCGGGCGGTCGGGGACGATGGAAATCTTTGCGGGGCGTGGGCGGAATCCCGCTTTTACGACGATTCGGGCTCGGAAAACCCGCCCGCGGCGTGGGAGTAGATGGTAGCACGCCGGCGGGTGTGGTGCATGATGGCTCAGGGTCAGGGTCAGGGGCTCTCGGCCTCGGAGCCGGTCTCGGATTCGGTATCGGGATCCGCACTGGTGTCTGGGTTGGCGTCGGGTTCGGGCACGGGTTGGAGCGGGGCATACTCGAACTCGTAGTCCGGGCGGGGCTGGTACATCGACCTGATCCATTCGATCGCCTGCTGATACTTGCGGTCGCGGGTGGTACGGAAGATGGGGCGATAGCCGGTTCCGGGGAAGTTCCTCGGAATTTCGGGGTGCGGGTTGAGGGCGTTGGAGGGGACCATGCCCATCTGGAGTAGCGGCGAGCGTTCGGGAGCGTTGAAGTCGATCAGCGGTGTGCCGTCGGCGAGGGTGGTGTTTTCGATGATATAGAGGTTTGTGAAGGCGGTGGCATCGGAGTTGGGTCGGGTGTTGAGCAGCCGGAACGACCCCGCCTCGGCCCCGCCGTGGCAGCGGGTGGAGGAGCAGGCGTTGATGAGCCAGCCGCCGCCGTGGTGGACATCGTTTTTGAAGTTCTCCAGAGAAGCGGGGGTTTCGAGGACTTCCACCTTTGGATACAGGTCCCGGGCTTTGAGACGGAAGAGCAGCTTGAGTTTCTCGATTTCGGGGAGCCCGTACACCGCCCGGCGTTCGTCTTCGTTGGGGCTGAAGGCCTCGGGGGAGCGTTCGATCAGGCGGGTGATGACCTCGTCGGGGATTCTGATCCGCGGTGGGTCCCGCAGGTCGATCTCGTAGACCCGCATGAGATTGAGTTGTTCCTGGCTGAGTGTCTCGAACTCGTTGCGTTTCATCGAAAAAGCGCGGCTGTCGTTCGGCGCGGCATCCGGCTGCCGGGATGGCTCTTGGTTCTCCGCGTCCTCATCGCCGTTCTCCGACTGGCGGAGCTTTTCGTGTTCGGAGAGCCAGGTGAGCAGCAGCTTTGCGCGGGGGTTGCCGGGGTCGATGTCGAGGATGGAGCGGAGTTCTTCGAGGGCGATGGCGTAGGCCTTTCGGGCCCTGAGCCACTCGACAATGGAGAGTCGGGAATCGATATCGTCATCGGCGATGGTGTCCCGCATCTGGCGGTAGCGCTCTGAGACGGGTGGGAGGACCTTGACCTCGGCGATATTGCGGCGCTGGAAGGTGGTTTCGATGCCGTCGATGCCGATGACGACGGTTTCGGGCGTCTGTCGGACGAGTTCGCCGCGGAGTGTGCGGCCGGAGATGAGCGTGATCTCGGCTTCCTCGATTCCTTCTTCTGAAGGTTCGCCGGGCTCCTCGTCGGGTTGGATCTGACTGAACGATGCCAATGTCCAGGCGGGGCTCTGCCGGGGGGCTCGGGGGGAGATGGACACTGAATAGAGCCCCGCACCGGCCACGGCAGTGGCGGCGCAGGCCGACCAAAGGGGAAACGAGTTTCTCGGGGTGGAGGGGCGGGTAGGGATCATGCGTGGTGGTGCTGCGAGGGGATGGGTCGGCTTCGGGGCCGTTTCATCCGGTATCGGAGTATACCACCGTGGCTGCTCACCGGTTCCACCAACGGGGCGTGTTGCGGGGTCGGCTGGGTTGGTCAGGCCGCTCTTTGCGAACGGGAGGCCTTCCGGGCGTCTTCATCGGATTTTTTGGGCATCGGCAGGATGCGTTCGTCCGGGCGGACCTTGGCGACGGAGTTGAGCGGGAGGACGCTGTCGCCCCGCACCAGGACCGGAGAGCTTTCGGTATCGAGTTCGATCGTAAACTCGCCCTTGACATCCTTCTCGAACTTGGCGTGGTGGCCGGGTAGCCAGAGTTCGGTCTTTGCGTAGAGCACCGAGTTGACGGTCAGCTTGCAGTTCGACTGGGTCCGGAACAGGATGCCCAGGCGTTCTTCGGCGAGTTCCAGCCGCTCCCGCTTATCCACCAGGGAGCGAACATCGGCTTCTTTCTCTGCGAGTTCGGCGTCCTGCTTGGGCGTCGATTTGCCAAGCAGCGTGGCTTTGAAGCGTTCGTAGACTTTGTGGCGTTTCTCCAACTCGGCCTCGAGCTTGGGGAGCAGTTCCATGACCCGGCGCATTTTCTGTTCGATTCCGTGGATCTGGCCCACGATGATCTCGGTCTTGACGCCCTGGATGGAGCCGATCGTGCCGACGGTTCCTCCGCGAGAGATGTTCACCTGCCCGCCCCTGATGGCGGCGCGGGGGGCGTCGATGGAGCCGGCGATATAGATGTTGCAGTTGGTGAGTTCGCTCTTGATGCCGCAATCCCCGGCGATGACGGCGTTGACGCTCTCGAGGTAGGCGGCCGAGAAGTTGCCTTTGGCGTTGATGGTCCCGGTGTCGCGACCGGCCATGCCCTGCTGGAGAACGATCTCCGATTCGGAGTTGAGGTGGGCGGCTTCGACGAGTTTCTTGATGGTGAGGGTACCGAGTGAATAGATCTCGAACCGGTCCCGGACGCCGCTGCCGATGGTGACGGGGCCGGGGAAGTCGATGTTGCCGGTCGAGAAATCGACATGACCATCAACTTCCAGATGTGTATGCACGCGGACCTGATTGTTTTTGAATGTGAGGTGGCCGTCGACTTCTGCGCGGATATCCGCCTTGTTGTCCAGCGAGCAGGATTCGTCGAGCAGGTTATCCATGTCCTTGCCCTGCTTGGCCGCGACGGGCTTGCCGTATAGATTGCAGCCGTCTTCGCCGGCACTCTTTTTGTTGAGTTTGGCGACGATCTGACCGCGTTTGACGATGATCAGCGAGCTTTCCTTGTAGAAGTCGATGGCGAAGCCGCCCTCGGCGCACTCACCGCCGAAGGCGTTATCTTCCTGCGCCTTGAGGAAGGCGTTGCGGCGGCGTTCGATGCGTTCGAACTGGGCGCGTATCTCGGGGGTGAAATCGACGGTGGCGTTGGTGCCATGGACGGGTTCCCTGCCCCTGGCCACGATGCCCTCGTGGCCGGCGGACGGCTCCTTGCAGACCAGGCTGATGAGCTGGTCGATTTCCTTTACAAGGATGAACTCGGACTGGATGCCCTCGCCCTCGATGAACTCGCACAGCTCCTGTCGGGTGATTGATTCGGCCGCGCTCCCGGCGGCTTCGATCCGCAGGGTCGCATGGAGCTGGGTGCTTTCCACGCTCAGCTTGAGCAGTTTCTGGATATCCTGGCTCGGTGGGGTCATTGGAAGATCGTTGTGGAAGTGTTCTTGTGGTTGTTTCAGGCGGCTCGGCGTTTGGCGAGGGTTTCGGTGATGCGTTCGCTCAGGAGGTCGGGGGTGAATGGCTTGACGACATAGTTGTTCACCCCGGCCCGGATCGCTTCGATGACGCGGGACTTCTCGGCCTCGGTGGTCACCATGATCAGCGGTGTAACTTTGTTCTGGCGGCGAAAGTTCTTCACGAAGGCCAGGCCGTCCATCTCGGGCATGTTCCAGTCTACCAGGCACAGGTCCGGGTTGAAATCGGCGACCTTGCTCATCGCATCTTCTCCGCTGACGGCTTCTTCTATGTCCGTGTAGCCCAACTGCTTGAGCACGGATTTCTGAATATCGCGCATCGTCTTGGAATCATCGATCAAGAGCACTTTCATGGGGTAGCTTCTCTCTGGACGGGCAGGGCTTGCGGTGCGGAGTTGATAGCGGGCGGTGGTGCGATGGTCTGGCGAAGGGCGTGGGCCGGATCAGGTGTCTGATA
>JBBDKK010000085.1:0-5045 GCA_040879395.1 Phycisphaerales bacterium | reverse complement strand
GGTCGCCGTCGTGCTCTTCCTGCTGATCGCGGGGATGGAGGTTGATCTCTCGACCGTGTACAAACGCGGCAAAGCGGCCCTGATGATCAGTATCGGGGGGATGGTCGTGCCCTTCGCGCTGGGATTCGGACCCTCATATCTGTTCCCTGAGACCTTCGGGATGGCCGAGGAGGGGCGAAGGCTCGTTTTCGCCCTGTTCGTGGCCACGGCCATGTCCATCACCGCCCTGCCGGTGATCGCCAAGGTTCTGATGGATCTGCAGCTCTTCCGGACAGATATCGGGATGACCATCATTGCCGCGGCGGTGGTCAACGACATCATCGGGTGGCTGATCTTCGCGACGGTCCTGGCGATGATGGGCACAGAAGGTGTGGGCAGTTCCATGCCCCTGGGCACCGTGATCGGCCTGACGCTCGCCTTCGCCGTCTTCTGCCTGACGCTGGGCCGCTGGCTGGTGAATCGGGCGCTGCCTTGGGTGCAGGCGCACACCGCCTGGCCGGGGGGGGTCATCGGCTTCGCCGTCGTGCTGACCTTCTTCGCTGCGGCGTTCACGGAGTGGATTGGGGTGCACGGGATCCTCGGGGCCTTCCTCTTCGGCGTTGCGCTGGGCGATTCACCGCACCTCCGCGAGAAGACCCGGGGCACGATCGACCACTTCGTGGCCTTTATCTTCGCGCCGCTGTTCTTTGTCACCATCGGGCTCCGGGTGGACTTCATCGCCAACTTCGATCTCGTGCTCGTGGTGCTGATCTTCGTGCTCGCGGTGCTGGGCAAGGTGCTCGGCTGCGCGGGCTTCTCACTGATGAGCGGCTTCAACAAGCGGGAATCCTTCGCGATCGGGTTCGGCATGAACGCCCGCGGTGCGATGGAGATCATCCTGGGCCTGCTTGCGCTGCAGTACGGGATCATCAGCGAATCGCTGTTCGTCGCGCTGGTCATCATGGCCATCGGCACCTCGATCATGAGCGGGACGGCGATGCAGATGGTCCTGGGCGGCGGAACGCCGATGCTCTTCACGAACTTCGCGTCCGCCAAGACCTTCATCGCCCGCAGCCCGCTGGTCGATCGACGCGAGATCATCGCCGCGCTCAGCGAAAAACTGGCCGTTCCCGGCACCCTCGAGGCCGAGGCGATCGAGCACGCGGTATGGCAGCGAGAACGGGTGATGTCCTCGGGCGTGGGCGATGGCATCGCGATCCCCCACGCGCGGATCAAGGGCCTCGAAGCACCTGTCGTGGCCATCGCCACGCTCAAGCACGAGGTGGACTTCGACGCCCGCGATGGTATCCCCGCCCGCGTGGTCGTCCTTATCCTGACATCCCCCAACCAGGCCAAGGAGCACCTGGACCTGCTGGCGAGCATCGTGCGGACGCTATCGCAGGGCAACCGCGTGGAGCGTGCGGCCGAGGCGGAGAGCTGGACACAGTTCCTCGCCGTGATCCGGGCGGATCCGGATTAACGCTTCTTGGGGCGTTCCATGCGGAGCGACCGCATCAGGCCGATGCAACTGAGGATCAGGATGATCGTGAACGGTAGCGCGACCGTGATCGAGGCCGCCTGCAGGGCTTCGAGCCCCCCCACCATGAGCAGGATCGCGGCCACGAGCCCCTCGGAGATCGCCCAGAACAGGCGCGTTCCCACGGGCGGGTCGGGATTGCCGCCCGAGGCGATGATGTCGATGACCATCGAGGCCGAGTCCGACGAGGTGACGAAGAACAGGATGATGCAGGTCGTGGCGATCCCCGCGCTGAGGATGACCATCAGGCGTGAATCGAAGATCCCCGCCAGCAGGGCGTACAGCACCGTCGGAAGCTGCGGGATCCGTTCCGTGCCCTGCTCGTTGACGATCGGGGCACTCAGATACTCCACCGCGGTCAGGTGCTCCTGGGTGGTCTCGTAAACCCCCGGCTCGGACTCGATGAGTTCGCCTGAATCATCGGTGACGGCCACCGTGTAACTCGGGAGTCCTTCGCCGGACTCGGCCATCGATGCGGCGGTCGTGTCCCCGGTTTGGGTGATCGCCGCGGGTTGGCTGGCGTGATCTGAATGTTGACGCAGGGTGGTGGAACCGAAGGCGGTGAGCCAGAGGATGCCCACGGCGGTGGGCACCAGCAGGGTGCCGATGATGAACTCTCTGATCGTCCGGCCCCTGGACACCCGGGCGATGAACATGCCCACGAAGGGTGACCACGAGATCCACCACGCCCAGTAGAACACGGTCCACGAGTTGAGCCACGCGCTGCCTTCTTCGCTGAGGGCCCCGGTCCTGAACGAGTTGAACGGGAGTTGCTGGAGGTACGCGCCGGTGTTCTCGATGGATGACCCGAGGAAGACCACCACGCCGCTGGCGAAGATCACCATCAGCATCAGGATGCCGGCCAATGCCATGTTGAGTTCGCTCAGGCGCCGGATGCCCTTGCCCAGCCCCAGGACGACCGAGACCGTCGCGATCCCGGTGATGCACGCGATGAGGATGACCTGCACCGTGACATTCACCGGCGTGTCGAAGAGGAACGCGAAGCCGGCATTGACCTGCTTGGCACCGAGCCCCAGCGAAGTCGCAACCCCGGTGAGCGTGGCGACGATGGCCAGGGTGTCCACGGCGTCGCCCAACGGCCCCCAGACCCGCCGGCCGAAGATCGGGTACAGCACCGACCGGAATCCCAGTGGCATGCCCTTGCGGAAACCGAAATAGCCCAGCGCCAGCCCCACCACCGCGTACAGGGCCCACGGGTGCAGGCCCCAGTGGAAGATCGTCACGGCCATCGACAGGCGGCTGGGATCAAGGCCGGTAGCGAACCCGGGGGGGGTGGATTGAAAATGGTAGATCGGTTCGGCCACGCTCCAGAAGACCAACCCGATGCCCATGCCCGCGCTGAAGAGCATGGTGAACCATGTCAGGCGGCTGAACTCGGGCACATCATCGTCATTGCCCAGCTTGATCGAGCCGTAGCGGCTGAAGGCCAGCCGGACGGCCAGCAAAAGAAACCCCGTCATCGAAGCGACATAGAGCCAGCCGAAGCGGGTGCCGACCCAGTCCCGCACCGTCTCAAAGTTGCTCCGCAGGTCCTCGCCGGGCATCAGCATCGCGAGCAGAACCAGCCCGAGGACGATCAGCGCCCCGGCGGGAAACACGACGGGGTGCATCTCGAAATGGGGGCCGAAACTCAGCTTTGGCAGCTCTTCAACGATGCCGGCCGGGATCGGGTCCTCGTTGTTGTCGAGATTCCGGTTTGATTCGGGATCACTCATATTTTCTGGAACAGGAAGACGCCCCACGCCAGATGCCCGGCGTCACCGCCGCGGATCCAATGTATCAGGCCGTTCTTCATCCGTTCGATGTACGCCTCGGATATCCTGCCGGAAATGCGTTCGGCCTCCTCGGTGGTGGTTTCCAGGACGCGGGTGTAATGGCGTACGAGCTGATCGGTCATGTCCTCGTATCCCAGATCCCTCCATCCCAGGTCCGCGGCCTGCTGCTTATAGAAGCCCGGTGAGCCTAGGTCGGGCAGGTGGATCCTGCTGAGGATGTCATCGAGCACACCCTCGGGACAGCAGTCGGCTTGCATGGGATCGGTGAAAATAAAACGCCCGCCGTCCGCGAGCACGCGGTCCACTTCTCGCAGCACGCGGGCGCGATCGCCGGAATGCAGGATCGCGTCCTGCGACCACACGATGCTGACCGAGCTGTCCTCGACCGGGATGTCCTCGAACCGGCCGTCAACAACGCTGATGAGATCGTCCAGGCCCGCGGCCTTGCTCAGTTCTCGGTTCCGCTCGTTCTCGGCCTCGGCGAGGTTCAGGCAGACCACCCGGCATCCGAAACGCTTGGCGATCCTCCGCGCGGCCCCGCCGTAGCCCGATCCGATATCGAGCACCACATCGTCCTTGCCCAGCTCACCGAGCCGCTCGATCATGTGATCGACGGTCCGTCGGCTGGCATCGCGGATGGGCTCGCCGGGAGACTGGTAGATGCCGATGTGGATATCCTCTCCGCCCCAAATCTCGGCGTAGAAGTTGTCGGCATCCGGGCTGTTGTAGTAATCCCGCGCGGTCTGGGTGGGCTGATCGTAACTCGTGCTCATCGGGCTTCCTTCTCGGTCTCGAGCGAGTCGTAGGCCTTCTCGGCGACATGCACGAAGAAGTCCGGGTCCGTTTCCTCGACATAAGTTTCCTTGAAGTCGCCGTAGGTCTGGATCCGCTGGAAGCCGACCTCGCTCATCAGATCCCGCGTGTACTGCTTGCGCAGCGGGAACATGTTCAGGTGGAACTGGCTCCCGTCGGGGAAGCCGTACCGGAACCGGCAGAGCCCCTCGTCGATGTGCTCGGGCTCGGCGGCGACCTGGTCGCCGCAGTAATAGAACTTGTGCTTGGAACTGAAGCCGTGGTCAAGGATGCCGTCGTAGTTGCGTTGATCGAGGATCAGCACCCCGTCGTGCACCAGGGCGGAATAGAACTCCGCCAATGCCTTGCGTCGGTCACGCTCGTTGAAGAGGTGCGTGAAGGAGTTGCCGAGGCAGATCACCGCATCGAAACGGCCCATCACATCACGGTTAAGCCATCGCCAGTCGGCCTGGCGTGTGCGGAGCACATGCCCGCGTTTGCGACCGTTCTCGAACGCCTTGGCGAGCATGTAGGGGCTGCCATCCACGCTCACGACATCGAACCCGGCCTCGATCAGGCGGATCGAATGGAATCCGGTTCCGGTCGCGACATCCAGGATGCGCTTGACACCCCGCTCGCGGAGGACATCGATAAAGAAGCTTCCTTCGGACTCGGCTCGCTGGTCCCAGTCGATCAACTCATCCCATTTTTCGACGAAACCCCGGACATACTCGTCGGTGTACTGGTCGGTATCGCGTACGGCGGTCGGCTCGTTGCCGTAGTTCTGACGCTCGTAATCAAGAAGTGATTTGTTCTTATTCATACTGTCGGGGTCCCTTGCTTTCCTCCGTGGTGAACTGAGAGAGTGATACAAACACTATAGCAAGGCATCACGAGAATGCCAGAAAAGAATCTTGCCTGCTTGGGGTGGTGAGCAGGGG
>JBBDKK010000084.1:0-5071 GCA_040879395.1 Phycisphaerales bacterium | reverse complement strand
ATCCATGAGATCTACCGGGATCGCCCCAGAACACTGAACCCCGAGGCCGACGATGTCCGCGTGCAATGGATCGCCAAAGCCGCGGCCCTCATGTTCCGCGATGCCACCCGCATCGAGTTCTTCCCCTCCACCGAATGTACGGAACTGGCGGACCCGATCCGCGACGGCGTCGCCGAGGGCAACCGCCTTGAAATCCGTTTTACAGAGTCCAAAGACAAAGCCCTTGTGGGCCGCGTCCGTGTCCATACCCCCACGGGGCCGGTCGAATACGACCTCAATCTCAAGCCGCCCCAGGGCTGAGCACACCCACAATCAACTCCATAGGAGGCACAACCCATGTCCGTATTCTCACAGAACAAGGCAAAGAGTCTGACTTTCATCCTCGGCGCGGCCCTGACCGCCGGGCTGGGATCCGTCATGATCGGTGCCGGCACCGCACAGGAGGGCGCCATGCAGGACGCCACCGCCACCATCGGCCAGCAGGCCCCGGATTTCACCCTCACCGATTACACCGGCAAGGAGCACAAGCTCTCCGACTACACCAAAGAGGGCAAGACCGTGGTTCTGGAATGGTTCAACCCGGAATGCCCCTTCGTGAAGAAGCACTACCGTGAGGACACCGGCACCATGCTCCAGATCCAGGAAGACATGAAGGACGAGCCCGTCGTCTGGCTTCTGGTCAACTCTGGTCGCGAGGGCCACCCCACAACCGGCGTCGATGTGAACAAGGAAATCGCCCAGGAGTGGAACATCACCGCCCCGATCCTGCTCGATGAGACCGGCCGCGTCGGCAAGGCCTACCAGGCCAAGCGCACCCCCGAGATGTACATCATCAATGACCGCGGCGTGCTGACCTACCACGGCGCGATCGACAACCGCTCCGACGCCGCCGCCCCCGGCGATGTGAACTATGTCCGCAACGCCCTGCAGCAGACCCTCGCCGGCGAGACCGTGACCACACCCACAACCAAGGCCTACGGCTGCGGCGTCAAGTACTGATTCCGGGCCCTCGCCCGCCACAAACCATTTCCAGCAAGGATTTTCCGTAAGGAATCACGCTCTTTGCTCCTCGCACACGCGTCTCGGCAGTACCGGGGCGCGTTGTTATTGACCCGCCCTTCTCAACCGCGGGCCGGCTTGGCCGATACACTGCCCTGCAGACCCCGTTATCCCCCTTAGGAGCACCGCATGTTCGATCTGCCCGGCCCGTTGGGCACATTCGCCAACTTCCTCGTGATCGCCGCGGGGTTCGGGTTCATCATCTTTATCCACGAGCTGGGCCACTTCCTGGCCGCCAAGTGGGCGGGGATCCGCGTGCTGGCATTCTCCATCGGCTTCGGGCAGATCGTCTGGTCGTTCCGCAAGGGCATCGGACTCCGTCGCGGCTCATCGGAACCGGAATACATCAAGCAAGCCTACGGGCTCAAGGGCGAGGATCTGGCCAACCTCCACGAGCGCATCAGCCCCACCGAGTACCGCCTGAGCATGCTCCCGTTGGGCGGGTATGTCAAGATGCTCGGCCAGGAGGACCTCAACCCCGAGGCCGTCTCCGGCGAGCCCGATTCCTACCAGAACTGCTCGGTGCCCAAACGAATGGTTGTCATCACCGCCGGCGTGGTCATGAATGTGATCTCCGCCGCCGTCCTCTTCATCATCGTGTTCATGGTCGGGCTCCGCGTATTCCCAGCCCAGGTCGGCTATGTCGCGCCAGACAGCCCCGCCGCCATGGCCACCGCCGCCAAACCCGGTATTGCCGGCGATATCGAGGGCGGGATCAAGCGGGGCGACCGGATTACCCGTGTCAATGACCGCAAGATGTACTCCTTCGAGCACATCATGCCCGAGATCGCCATGTCCCGGCGCGGCCAGCCAGTCCCGGTGGTCGTTCAGCGCCCCGGCGTTGAAGAACCCATCGAGTTCGTCGTGATGCCCGAGAAGAGCGATTTCACCGGGCTGCTGGACATCGGCATCGATCCGCCGATCAGCCCGGTCCTCAAGGAACCCGCCGCGGAGCGTGAGCGGCGGCAGTTCGCGATGTTCGCCCGCGAGCTGGGCCTGGGCATGCTCGAGCCCGGCGACCGGTTCGTCTCCGCCGCTGGCCAGCCGGTGGGGTCCCCGTTCGATATCCTCGACTTGGCCGAGCAATCCGGCGGCGAACCGATCCCCGCACAGATCTCTCGGGCCGACCAGACCGTGGATCTCACCCTCAACCCCGTCCCCGAGATGCAAACCGCTCTGACCCGCCAGGGCGAGGTGGAGATGGCCGTCCGCCATGTGCTCGGCCTCAGTGGCGTGATGATGGTCCAGCCCACCGCCCTGCCCGAGGACACCCAGCAGGGCCTGATGCCGGGCGATATCTTCGCCCGCATCGGCACCCACGACTACCCCTCGACCGCCGAGGGCATCTCGCTGATCCGCGCCGCCTCCGGCAGGGCCCTGGATCTGGTCGTCCTGCGCACAGTCGAGGACGGCGGCCAGGAGCGCGTCAAGCTGACCGTGCAGGTCAGCGCGGAGGGCACGGTCGGCTTCTACCCCGCCACCACCACCGGCCTGACCAACCTCGTCTCCGCCCCGCGTTCCCTGATCGACCTCGATGCACTCCAGGCGGACCCCGAAGCACCATTCAAACCCACCCCCGCCCAATCGCTCATCGACTACCCCGGCTCGCGGATCATCGCGATCGGCGGCACACCGATCCGGACCCTCCGCGACCTGCCAAAGGCGATCGCCGAAGCTACCGAAGCGGCGTTCGACCGCGGCGAGGAATCATTCTCAATCCCCGTCACCCTCGAACTCCCTCTTCCCGTCCAGCCAGACGGTTCGATCCCAACTGTCGATACCGAGTGGGAACTGACGCGGGCGGACATCGAAACCGTCCGCGGTCTGGGATGGACCATCGCCGACGCCGACAGCTTTGTCATGCTCTTCGAGTATGACCAGATCGTCGATAAATCCGACGGCCCGCTCAGCGCCATCAGCCGCGGCATCGCCGAGTCGCGCCGCGTGATGATGCAGACCTACCTGACTTTCCTTCGTCTCTTCGAGGGCTCGGTGAATGTCACCCACCTCAAGGGCCCCGTGGGCATCGCCCACCTGGGCACCCAGATCGCATCGCAAGGGTTCATCTGGGTGCTGTTCTTCATGGCCCTGATCTCGATCAATCTCGCGGTCATCAACTTCCTGCCCCTGCCCATCGTCGACGGCGGGCAGTTCCTGATGCTCGCCTACGAATGGGTCCGCGGCAGGCCCGTCCCCATCGTCGTACAGAATGTCGCGACCATGGCCGGGCTGCTGCTCATCGGCGCGGTCTTCCTGCTCGTGACCTTCAACGATGTCAAGGCCATCTTTGGTGTCTGAGCCCGGAGGTCACGCATGCACCCGCTGATCGGCCTGGCCCAGCTGCTCATCGTCGGCTTCGTGCTGTACCTTTTGTCGCTGATTGTCTACACCATGTGGGCCATCACCCATCCACATCGCCAGACCTACGCCTCGGCCCTCGCCCGCAACCTGCCCGGAGATCCCTCCGAACTCGATCACCCCCTCGTTTTCGAGGAACGCCGCCTGGACGCCCCCGGCGGAGAGATCGATCTCTGGGACATCAGGGGAAGCGATCCCGCCGGCCCCGTGGTCATCATGACCCACGGCTGGGGCTCAAGCCGCCAAGGCGCGCTCAAGCGCATCGCCCCGGTGATCCCGCACGCATCGCGTGTGCTGGTGTGGGATCTGCCCGGCCACGGCGACTCGGGGGGGCATACCCGGCTCGGGGCCGATGAGCACCACCGGTGCGTGCGGGTCGCCGAGGGATTCTGCGACCCGGCGACGCCCATCGTGCTCTTCGGATGGTCCATGGGCGCGGGCGTCTCGCTGGCCGCCGCCGAATCGCTGCAGGACCGATTCCGACTCATCGGTGTCGTCTGCGAGGCCCCGTACCTGCATCCCCATGTCCCCGCCAAGAATGTCATCCGCCTCAAGGGCATCCCCCACAGGCTCAACCTCCGCCCGGCCATGGCGATGCTGGGCACGATCTTCGGCGTCGGCCCCCGTTGGCGCGGGTTCGATCGCGCATCCATCGCCGCCCGCGTCCGGGTACCGATCCTGATTCTCCACGGCACCCACGACCCCGTCTGCCCGGATGCCGACGCCCACGCCATCGTTGATTCGGCCCCCGATGCTCGGTTTGTCTCGATCGAGGGCGGCGGACACAACAACCTCTGGCTCGATGAGGGCTACCGGGAACAGGCGCACGACGCGGTGGATGCGTTCATGGCTGCGATTGCTCGGCCCGCTCGATCACCGCGTAACGCAGCGCCTGCTCGGCCATGATGTCCGAAGCGTTGTAGAGCGGGATATCGCAGATCTCGGGCGTGATCAGCAGCGGCGCCTCGGAACTGCCCAGGATCACCCCCTCGCATCCCCGGTCGCACAGACGACGGATCACGGACATCATCAGCTCCCGCGATTCCTCCTCGATGATCCCGTAGACCAGCTCGTCGAAGATGATCCGGTCCAGCGTCGCCGCGTCCTCATCGCACGGCCGCACAAGCTTGATGCCCCGCACGCCAAGGTCGGTCTGGTACGCCGAGCCCATCGTCACATACTTGGTGCCGATGACGCCCACCGTCTCCCGCTTGTCCTCCTGGATGCGGTCGGCCACGGCGTTGGTCATCTTGAGCCACGGGATCGGCGAGTTGGCCTCGGCCAGCTGCACGGCGTGCTGGACCGCGTTGTCCGGTGTGAAGCAATACTCCGCCCCGATCGATGCGAGCCGGTCGGCCGAGTCCCGTAGCAGGTTGCCCACCTGCAGCCAGTCGTCCCGGCGGACCGCCTCGACATACCGCGCCAGCGGGATGTTGTGCATGCTCACGGTCGGGTGCAGGTGCGGCTCGAGCATCACCGCAGCGTGCCGGAAGAGCTGCTGGTAGCACAGCGCCGCGCCCTCGGGGCTCACACCAACGATCCCGATGTGCTTGGCCATGCGGTCAACGCCTTTCCGCCGATCCGATGGGGATGCGACACACCATCGTCTGCGATTTTGCCATCCGCGTCAAACCCCAAGCCGAAATTCGTCCCT
>JBBDKK010000083.1:0-5082 GCA_040879395.1 Phycisphaerales bacterium | reverse complement strand
CAGGAGATCCTGGTGGTGCTCAAGGCAGATGTGCAGGGCTCGGTGGATGTGCTCAAGAGCGAGATCGAGAAGGTCGGCAACGAGGAGGTCAAGGTCCGCGTGATCCACTCTGCGGTGGGCGGGATCACCGAATCGGACATCGTGCTGGCCGAGGCCTCCAAGGCGATCATCATCGGTTTCAATGTCATCGCCAACTCCAAGGGGCGGATTCTCGCGGAGAACAAGGGCGTTGAGATCAGAAACTACCAGGTGATCTACCACATCGTCGAGGACATCAAGAAGGCCGTCGAGGGCCTGCTGACCCCGGATATCCGCCAGGATGTGCTGGGCCACGCGGAGGTCCGCCAGGTATTCAAGGTCTCCAAGGTCGGCGCGATCGCCGGCTGCTATGTCACCGACGGCGTGGTCGAACGCGATGCGTTGGTCCGCGTGACCCGCGACGGGGTGGTCGTCGAGAACGACCGACGCCTCGAGCAGCTCAAGCGGTTCAAGGACGATGCCAAGGAGGTCCGGGCCAACATGGAGTGCGGCATGAAGATCGTCGGCTACGACGATATCAAGGAAGGCGATGTCATCGAGTGCTACAAGAAGACCGAGGTCAAGCGGACGCTCGACTGATTCGGGAGCAGGAGCCCTTTCCCCGGTGGGGATGAGCGGGCGACACGGAGTGCGTTTCCATGGTGGTCGGTGTTATGCAGGTCCAGCTCGCGATCGATTGGTCCCAGTCGCTCAAAGACAAGCGGCGGGTGGTCCGTTCGCTCAAGGACACCCTGCACCGGCATCACCAGGTGTCGGTGGCGGAGGTCGATGACCAGGACATCCTCAATCGCGCATCGCTGGGGATCTCCCTGGCGGGGACGGACGGGGCGCATGTGGGGAGCGTGCTGGACCGCGTATTGGACCGGATCCGCACGACGCCGGACTGCGAAGTGAGCGGCACCAGCCGCGAGATTCTGCGGGGCTGGGTGGGCTCGTACGCCTCCAATAATGATGGCGGGGGCGATGGGGACGGCGGGGCGGATACCCTGGCCGAGGAGCTTCTCAGCCGGGGGCGGGAAGCGATCGAGGGCCACGGCCGGGAGAAAAACGCGTGAGAAGAAGAAGCCTCCAGATCGCCGCCAACATCCAGCGTGAGCTGCAGAACCGGCTTGCCCGCGGCCTGGCGGACCCGCGGATCAAGGGGCTGATCACCGTCACCAAGGTCGAGCTTTCCGACGATCTCAAGAACGCCAAGGCGTTCATCACCGTGCTGCCGCCCGAGCACGCCAAGATCACGATGCACGGGCTGAAATCGGCGACGGGCAAGCTCCGCAAGGATGTGATGGACCGGATCCACATCAAGGAGATGCCGACCCTGCAGCTGGTCTACGACGAGGGGCTCAAGGCGCAGATGGAGGTGATGGCCCTTTTGGAGAAGGACCGCCAGGAGCGGTCCGAGCTGGACGCCAAGCGGTCCCCGGACGGGGCCCAAGCGGCTGTCGATGGGGTGGAAGGTGATGAGCTGGAAGGCGACGGGGCGGAGGGCGAGCAGGGGTGAGCACGCAGGAGCCGGACATCATGGGCCCCTTTGTCGAGAAGCTCCGCAAGACCTACGAGGACCGCGGGGGGGTCTCGTGCGATGACCTGGTCGGCGATGAGATCCTCGGCAGCGACCGGCTGATCCGCGAGCTGGTGTTCTCGCTGCTGATGTGGGAAGCCTCGATCGCCCACGCGGTCAAGGCCGCGGCCCGGATCAGCGAGGAGTTGGTTGATCTCAACGAGCTGCGTGTGTGTACGCCCGAGGAACTGGTGGGGATCATCGGCCCGCGCTACCCGCGCGGGCTCGACCGCGCCCGGCGGCTGACGGCGGTGCTGACCCGCATCTTCCACACGGAGAACCGGCTCTCGCTGGCCGTGCTGGGCGAGATGAATAAGCGCGATGTGCTCGAATACTTCGCCCGGATCGACGGTATACCACCCTTCGCGGCCAACCGGGTGATCCTGCTGGGGCTCGGGTGGCACGCGTTCCCGGTCGATGAGCGGCTGGCCAAGCTGCTGGCGGGCAAGGACATCGCCGATTCCTCGCTGGATATCGCCCAGCAGACCCAGCGGCTGGAGCGCATGGTGCGTGCGTCCGAGGCCAAGGAGTATTACACGCTTATCGAGCACTGGTCGCAATCGCAGCGGACGCCCAGATCCGGCTCGCGGGCGGGCTCCGGTTCGGGAACCCGTTCGGGCTCTGGCTCTGGCTCTGGGAAACCTGAGACATCCACGGACCCGCAGGAGGCCGGTTCACCGGCGAAGGGCGCATCGTGACTCCATCCCGATCCATGTCGTCTTCCGTGCCGGGCAAGCCCCGGCCGATCGTTGCCCACGCGGCCCTTGCCCTGCTGATGGCCGCGCCCTTGGGCCTGATCGCCTGTACGGGCACGCCCACGGGCGTCAACCACGCCGCGGCAGCGACCGCCGATATCCCCGACCCGATCAGGGCGCTGGAAGCGCGGGCGGAGCTGGAAACGCTCAACCCGGCCGAGCCCGCCGACCCGCAGTTGCTGCGGGAGATCAACCCCGATATGCGTCCGCCGCTGGTGCCCGGGACACCGGAGTATCAGCGGGCGGTGATGGACCCCGACGAGATCGAGATCGATGATTCAGTGCTCGGCCTCGGCGAAGGGCAGGCGGCTGAGAAAGTGGATGGGCAGCGCCGGGCCCAGGCGCTCAAGCTCTACGCCCGTGCCCGCACGCAGCGGCAGAACGGGCGGTTGGAACAGGCGGCCGATACGCTCCGCCAGGCCATACGGGTGGATCCGTCGTCCCCGGCGATCCACCGCGAGCTGGGCGATACGCTGATTGTCAGCGGCGATCTCGTCGGTGCGGTGCGGGCCTTCGAGCGTGGTGTGGAACTCGGTGACCGCTCGCCGCGGGCGTTGGTGCACATCGCTTCGCACGCCTCGACGCGCAACGACCACGAGCGGGTGATGGCTCTGACGACCCTGGCGCTCAACGACCCGGCGATCGACGACCATCCCATGGCCCGGGCCATCGCCGGCACGCTGCTGGGCAACGCGCAGATCAGCGCAGGGTATCTCCGGGCCGGGGCGCAGACGCTCGAAGAGGCGCTGGGATCGTTCGACAGCGGCTCACGCGATCTGCGTTGGCGGCGGGAGATCATCCAGATCATCGGGCAGCGCTCTCAGCTGTGGGTGGTCGTCGGCGATGCGTGGGCGTCGGTCGGTGCCCACGGTCGGGCGGCCGAGGCGTACGGGCGGGCCGCGGGCGGGCAGGATGAGCCGCCGGTCGCGTTGATCGGGCGGCAGATCGCGGCCAAGCTCCGCGCGGGCCAGCCGGCCGGGGCGGGGCTGCTGCTGCTGGAACACATGCAGAACTCGGTTGGTGATCTCGGGGCGACCGAGCAGCGATGGGCGCGTGCGCTGTGCGATGCCCGGGGCATGGGCGAGTTGCTCAGCGGGGCCGTCGCCAAGCTCGCCCAGCGGCCCGGGCTGACGCCCTCGATCCGCCGCTCGCTGCTGGCGATGGAAGTCTCGTGCCTGGATACAGACGATGCCCTGGCGCGGATCGCCTCCGGCGGAGACGAGACCAACAACCCCGCGGCGATCGCCCGTGTGCTGGGAGGGATCGACAACGCCGAGGAGCGCTACCGGGCCGCGGCGGGGCTGCTGGAGACCAACCCGCTGATCGCCCGGGCCGTCGCCGCGGCGTTGATCCAGGCCCGCACCGCTCCGACACGGATCCTCGATGAGCACCGGCGGGCGCGGTCGCAGGGTGCGCAGCTGCTCAATACTTCGATCGGGCTGGCCATCGGGCGGGCGGACCTCGTCGGCCATCTGGGATCGCTGGAGGTTGAGGATGCGGCCGAGCGGGGCACGGTTTGGCTCTCGCTGCATGCGCAGGCCCTGGCGCTGACGGGTCGGTGGGAGGCCGCCGGGGCGTTGGGCGATGAGCTTGATCTCCGGGCCGACGCCGGCGATGCGGACGCGGGAGGGGAACTGGCATCCACGCTGCTGATCCTGCAGCACCCCGGTCGTGCGTGGGAACTGGCCCGGCGGCTGGGGGATGATGTGGACGCGTCCACGGGTGCGTTGGCGCTGGCGGGCCGGATCGCCCAGATGCTCCGCCGGCACGATGAGGCGGCGGCGTACCTCGGGCGTGCCCATGAACTGGACCCGTACGATGCGAACATCGCAGAGCAACTCGTGCTGCTGCGGGGCGCCTCTTCACCGGCGGCGGACGAGGAAGAACTCCAGCGGATCGTGCGTCGGCTGGGCACCCACCGCCCGCGGTCCACGCTCTTCGGGCTGATGCGTGCCTCCGAGCTTGCACGCAACTCGATGGTGCGGGAGGCCGAAGCGCTGTTGCTGGAACTCAACGATCAATATCCCATGGCCGAGGTCGGCCATGACCTGTTGCTGAGCATCTGGAAAACCCAGCAGACCCAAGGCGATGAGGATGCGCTCAGCGAGGGCATCGCGTGGCTTGGGCAGCAGCTTGAGACGCAGCCCAACTCCACCGGCACGGCCCAGACGCTGGCACGGGCGCACTTCGAACTCGATGAATATGAGCGTGCGCTGGCGGTCTTGGAGAACGCGTACACACGGACCGGGTCGTTCGAGATCGCCCGGCTGATCGAGCGGCTCCTCAATGAGCAGCTCTCGCGTCCCGAGGAGGCCGATGCGCATGTGGTCGGACGGCTGGGCGGGCTGACGGGCGTGGACCACACGATCGAGTACGCTGCGTATCTGGCCGATCGGGGCACGCGGGAAGCGGGCGTGGAGATGCTCGAACTGCTGGGGGCCAACCTGCCGGGGGATATCACGCTGCTGCCCGGGCAGGTTGATCAGCTCTCGCGGGTCGTGCTGACGCTCGCCGAGTCCTCCGGGGCATTGGACAACCGGGGGGTGGTGCTGGACACGATCGCGGTCATCGAGGAGCGGGTGCCCGCGATCGACTTCCAGCTCGCCCGGGTCAAGGTGCTGCTCATGGTCCAGGGGTCGGGGTTGGATCTCGAAGAGCTGATCGCCGTGATCGATGGCCATCTGGAACAGATCGATGACGAGGAGAGCCGGCAGTTGCTGCGGGCGCTGC
>JBBDKK010000082.1:0-5086 GCA_040879395.1 Phycisphaerales bacterium | reverse complement strand
CTGATGGAAGCCGAGCTCTACCAGCTCATGCCCATGGCCGTCAACCGCATGAGTCAGAAGAAACGCGAGCAACTCACCGGCTCGCCGGACAAGCTCGAGTACGAGTACGAGACCGGGCTGGGCGAGGACACCGCCGAGGTCTTCCACGCCTACCTGCATTCCCAGCCCGCCCGCGACACCTTTGATCAATTCAAGCAGCTCGGGCTCGACCTGACCTCGCACGACTATGTCAAAGCCGATGAGCTGCCAGAGTCCCCCTTCGCCGGCAAGACGATCGTCCTGACGGGAACCCTCGACAAGTACACCCGCCCCGAACTCACCGAGATCCTCGAATCGCTGGGCGCCAAGGTCACCGGCTCGGTCTCCAAGAACACCGACCTGCTCATCGCCGGCGAATCCGCGGGCTCCAAGCTCGACAAGGCCCGCTCGCTGGGCGTGGACACATGGGATGAGCCGGCCCTGCTCAAGGCGATGGAGGCGATCGGTCGATAGCCCGGTAGCCCCCCCACCACCACTGTCCCTCCGCTGTTCAGGACACCGCTTGAAAAATCTCGAATACAAAGCCGAACTGCGGGACCCCAACCTGGCACGCCTGATATGCAAAAAAATCGGTGCCCCGCTGAGCACCCGCATCCGGCAGACGGACACCTATTTCAATGTCACCCGCGGCCGCCTCAAACGCCGGGAATCGATCGCCGTCGACCGTGCCGTCGGCTCGCCCGAACCGATCGAGTACATCTTCTACGAGCGGCCCGACCGCGTGGACGCGAAGGTGTCCGATTATCACCTCTATACCCAGCAACAGGTGCAGGAGCGGTTCGGCCAGCGCCCTCTGCCGATCTGGATCGAGGTCGTCAAGAACCGCGAGCTGTACCTCTACGAATCAGCCCGGATCCACATAGACGATGTGATCGATCTGGGCTGGCACATCGAGTACGAGATCCTCATCGACGAGCGAACGGACATGGAACAAGCGCACGATTTCGCCGAGCGGCTGCGCTCCACCTTCCTGCCCGCCCTGGGCGAGCCGATCTCGTCGTCGTACTCGGATCTCCTGGCGCAGGCCCGGAACCTGACGCCGCCGGCGTAAATGATGGCCGACCGCGTGATTTCTAGAGGACTTTCCTCGGCGTCACGATGACATTGGCCAGCAACAGGCCCACGACGAGGGCGACGCCGATGACTGCGACGGTGATCGCGGATTGCAGCCCGTCGACCGTGGCGTGGTCCATGAAGAGTTGCAGACTGCGCAGCCCCAGCGACCCGGGCACGAGGATCAGCAGCCCCGGGAGCATCATTACCAGGGCGGGACGATCGAAGAAACGGGCGTACAGATTGCTCGAAACCCCCACCACGATCGCCGCTCCCAGCACACCCACCTCGGGTCCGAAGTGCAGGGTGCCGTAGCGGGCGGCGTAGAAGGACATCAGACCAGAGAGCACCATGACCCACGCGTGGCGCAGGTGGGCCTGAAAAAGCACCGTCATGCACATGGTTGCGACGACCACGGCGAGCAGATCCACGAACCACGGAAGACGCTGCGCCTCGACAATTGGGGTGACACCCACCGTGCGAGCGACGATGGTCTGGCCAATGACGATGCCGAAGCCGATGACCAGCAGAATCATGACCGCCCCGGCCAGGCGGGCGGTGCCGGAGACCACATGCTTCATCGACAACTCGACCATGGCCATGGTCAGCGTGAGGCCCGGCAGGAGGATGATGATGCCCGCGATAATGGGCACGGTGGTCATGTAGCCGCCCATGGGCTCGGCCAAAAACCCGGCGACCATGCCCGCGCCCAGCCCCGAGGCGAACTCGATGAGCCGCGAGAACTGGAGTCGGCGGCCGGAAAACTGGACCAGCAGGCCGATCATCAGGCCCACGATCCCGCTGGCGGCCATCTCCTTGAGCGCGCCGCCGAGGAAGTTGCCCGCGCAGATGCCGATGACACCGAAGCAGAGAACGATCATCCAGGTGGGATATCGCGGCGTCATGGTGACGATGCGTTTGATCTCACCGACGCCCTCGGCGGGGGTTATATGCCCCTCCAACGCCCGGTTGAACACACGGTCGAGTTCCATCATCTTGGTGAGGTCGGCCTCGCCGGGATGCACACGGGCGAGGTAGGTGGTCATCTCGCCGTCGTCTTCCAGTGAGATAAAGATCGAGGTCGGGGTGGTGAAGGTCTGGGCGTTGAAGCCGAATGCATCGGCGCAATACGAAATGACATCCTCGATACGGTTGGCGGCCGTGCCGTAGGTGCCCAGGGCCCGGGCGAGTTCGATCAGGAACCGCGCCCGCGGGTCATTTGGACGCGGCGATTTGACCAACGATTCCGAAACCATCGATCACATCGCCCCTCCCTCGAACACGATCCGCTTCTGCACGCGGTGGGGATCGGGTTCGGGGACCGCCGAGAGCAGCGACTGGGTGTATCGGTGCTGCGGGTTCTCGATGATGTCCTCCCGCAGGCCCTCCTCGACGATCTTGCCCTTGTACATCACGGCGATGCGCTTGCACACATGCTGGATGACGGCCATATCGTGGGAGATGAACAGGTAGCTGAGCTGGAACTCCTCCTGGAGGTCCATGAGCAGGTTGATGACCTGGGCCTGGATTGAGACATCCAGCGCGCTGGTCGGCTCGTCGCAGACGATGAACTTAGGCTCGAGCGCCAGGGCCCGGGCGATGCCGATACGCTGGCGCTGGCCGCCGGAGAACTCGTGCGGATAGCGGTCCGCGGCCGCCCGGGGCATCCCGCAGCGTTCGAGCAGGGATTCCACCCGCTCGCGGAGTTCGGCCTTGCCCTTGACCAGGCCGTGGATCACCAGGGGCTCCCCGACGATCGAGGCGATCCGCATGCGGGGGTTCAGGGAGCCAGCGGGGTCCTGGAAGACGATCTGCATGTCCCGCCGCAGACGCTGGAGTTCCGAGCCCGACGCGGCGAACACATCGTGGCCGTCGAAGATCACCCGGCCCCCGGTGGCAGGCAGCAAGCGCAGCAGCGTCCGGCCCACCGTGGTTTTTCCGCATCCCGACTCGCCAACCAGCCCAAGCGTCTCGCCGGAGTTGATGTGGAACGACACGCCGTCGACGGCCTTGAAATGGTCCGTGACCCTCTGGAGCAGGCCCGTGCGGATAGGAAAGTAGGTCTTGAGGTTCCGGACCTCGAGCAGCGGCTTATCGGGCCGGGCGTAGGGCTGCTCCTCGGTGGCGGTGCTTGGCGTCGGGCTGGCGTTGGTCATGGGTTCATCTTAGCCGATCGCGGCGGATCGGGGCAGGCGCGAACGCGGGTTGATGGAGATGATTCGGGGACATTTGACAACAGATACAGGTTGACGCGGCCGACTACAGGGGTATTCTTACCTTCCAGGGTTCTTCGGGGCCCCGACCCACGCATCCGCGCTCCGGCGCGGGTGCCGAAGGGGCATATAGCTCAGTTGGTAGAGCACGGCATTGAAAATGCCGGTGTCCGTGGTTCAAGTCCACGTATGCCCATTGGTTCAGATTGCAAAGAACCGCAAGCACGGAAGGGATCGGCATCAAGGCCGGTCCCCTCTTTCTTTTTGTGCGGCCTCGATGCGTTCGGCCGGGTCCTGAGCGTAGAAGCGTGCGAACTGTTCGTAGAGTTCGCCATGCTGTGCACGCATCGCCACCGGGCGTTCAAAGAACAGTTCCGTGGTCACCGCGAAGAACTCCGCCGGTTCGGTCGCGCCGTACGGGTCGATGAGCGTGTCGCGGCCCGCCTCGACATCCTCTGTGTGCCGTTCATAGCAGGCGGCGACGATCTTCGACCAGGCCCGCGCATCCGCCGCGTTGGGCAGCGGCGGGCCCCCGTCGATGTCCCCGGAATAGGCGTCGATCAGGTGGGCGAACTCGTGCAGGATGGTGTTCAGCCCGTTGTTCGGATCCGCGCAATCGTCGAGGATGTTATTCCATGAGAGCACGAGCGAACCCTCGGTCCACGCCTCGCCGAGCCGGACCTCGTCTTCCTCGGTGATGATCCCCGCCGGCCCTTCTTCATCGCGCGATTTCACGCGGTAGGCGTCGGGATAGATCAGGATCGAGTACAGCCCCGGATAGTCCCATGCCGGGAGATTGAGCACGGGCAGTGCCGCAACGGCGGTGATGACCAGCCGCATGTCCTGCGTGACGGTCAGCCCCCCGCATCCTTCGAAGTCTTTCTCGTCGAGCAGCACCCGGACGATGCCGCCGAGCCGTCGCCGTTCTTCTGGCGTGAGCCGCGTGATGGCGGGCGCGTGCCGGTCGATGACAGCCCACCACTCAGCCGGCAGCGGCTGGTTGCGCAGGCGTTTTCTTCTGCGGTTGCGGAACCAGCGGAGCATGGTGGTGTGTTTTCTGCGCGGTCGAGGGCGCGTTTCAGGAAGCGGGCTTGAGTTTGCGCAGGGTGTCGGCGAGCAGGGGCTGGGCGTTGTGCAGGCAAGTCTCTGACTCGGGCAGGTGCCCGTCCGCCGCCGCCGACCAAGCACGATTGAGCTGGCGTTCCATCGCCGCGAAGCTGTCCATCAGCTCGGCATACCCCGCCAGCCCCATCCGGTTGACAAGCGAGGGACGGTCAGCGACAAAGGCGGGCACATCGTCGCGTTGGATCTTGCCGATATGGCGGACGATGGATTCGAGCTTGTCGTCTTCGCTACGCGCCGCACCCAGCTCCTCGGCGAGGGTGTGCAGGCGACCTGATAGGCGTACAAAGACCGAGCGGGCATCGGTGGCCTGCTCGTCCGAGGCGGCCTCGGCCGCGTCCGACGCTGCCAGGGCGCGCTTCTGTGCCAATCGGACCATAAAAGCCCCGACCAGCAGCCCGGCGCACGAGAGGATGAACAACCAACCATGCGGCCAGCGCCCGAAGCTAAACGATGAAACCTTCACATACCGGACATCAGCCGCATTGAGCATCTCCACAAGCTCGGGGATCAACAGGTCACCGGGCCGCCCGATCGGAGTCGTCGCCTCGCGGGCACCGAGCACCTTCTCGCCGGTCGGCTCGGTCTCGACCGCTGGCACAGGCGAGGGCGTGCGCTGCGGAACGGTGGGCTTGAGCGGGTTCGCCTCCGCGGCGCGT
>JBBDKK010000081.1:0-5163 GCA_040879395.1 Phycisphaerales bacterium | reverse complement strand
CTGTCCGAACTCGAGGATGACCAGCCGCCCGCCGGGGCGAAGCACCCGGGCAAACTCCCCCACCGCCTTGCGAGGGTCCTGGACATTGCGGATGCCGAATGCGATGGAAACGACATCGAAGGAGGCATCCTCGAAAGGGAGGTCCTGGGCGTCGGCCTGGCGGTAGGAAATACGGTCCGCGATCCGGTCGTGCAGCGAGTTCCGTTTGTGATGCGCAACTTCGAGCATGCCCGGGGTGTAGTCGGTGCCGGTGATATGGGCGGCCCGGGAGTAGCGGGCGAAGGCCTGGGTGAGATCCCCGGTCCCGCAGGCGCAGTCCAGGACGGCCTCCCCGGGGCGGACATCGGCGGTCAGAACCGCTTGTTTCCGCCATGCCTCGTCCCGCCAGAGCGAGTGAACCCGGTTATTGAGGTCGTAGGAGCGTGCGATGGCGTTGAACATCGCCCGCACCTTGTCGTGCTTGGCGGCGTTCTCGTGCAGAGAATCGAGTTCGGCATCGTCCCATGCGGGGGTGATCCGGGATTCTGGTTGCAGTCGGGTCTCGGGCATGGAACAATCATGGTAGCACGCACCGGGTTTGGAATGACCGGCCCGGGTGTGGGGGCGACCGCTCCGGGACCTCTTATAAAGGAACGCGATCATGCGACACTGTCCAGTTGATCTACCAAACCGCTTTACATCTGCTATCAAGTCCTGTCACCCGCTGCTGACGGCCGGCGTGCTGGGCGCGGTGATGCTCTCGCCGGTGGGGTGTTCCACCAATCCGGCGACCGGGGAGCGGATACTGACGCTTTACTCGTGGGAAGAAGAGAAGCAGATGGGCGCAGAGGCCGCGGCCGGGCTGGCCGCGGAGTTTGGCGGGGAGGTTGAGGCCACGCTTCCCTCCCAGTATGTCCGCGAGGTGGGGATGAAGCTGGTGGCGGGTGTCGAGGAAGGTGTTCCGGACCTGGACTGGGAGTTCACGCTGCTCAACACGGGCATGGTCAACGCCTTCGCCCTCCCGGGCGGCAAGATCTTCTTCACGCGGGGGCTGGCGGAGAAGCTGGACAACGAGGCGCAGATGGCCGGCGTCATTGGGCATGAGATCGGCCATGTGACCGGGCGGCACGGGAACCAGCAGATCAGCAAGCAGATCGGGTTCAATGTCGGGCTGACGGGCCTGGCCATCGGGGTCGGGCTGGCGGATTCCGACAGCGCGGTGGGGACCTACGGCCAGGTGGTGGTCCCCGCGATGGCGATCGGCGGCAATGTGGTGCTGCTCAAGTACGGACGCGATGCCGAACTCGAGGCGGACATGCTGGGGATGCGGTACATGGAGCGGGCCGGGTACGCACCGGAGGGGATGCTGCGTGTGATGGAAGTCCTGCGCGAGCTGTCGGCCGGGGGCGGCCAGCCGGAATGGCTCTCGACGCACCCCCATCCGGAATCGCGGATCAGGGAGATCGAGGAATACCTGCGGGATCAGTACGCCGAGACGATGGACAACCCGGCGTACGAACTCGGTGAACGGGCCTATGAGCAGAAGATGCTCCAGTCGCTGCGGGATCTGCCCCCAGCCCCGACTTCGATGATCGATGTCCCGGCGCTGTGGTGCGGGCACTGCCGGGTGGTCGCGATAGGCGGAGTCGCGAAATAAGGGTGAACGGCACGAATTCAGTCGCCTGCCCAGAAGCGATCCCAGTTGGCGTGGGCGAAGCCGGCGATTTCTTCATCGTTCCAGCCGGCGTCGGCGAGGGCTTCGGCGACGATGGTCAGGTCGGCGGGTGTGTTGATGCCCTCGGGCAGGCCGTCGGCCCCGAAGCCGCCGTCCATGTCCGAGCCGAGCCCGATGTGGGCCCTGGAGCCGGCGATCCGGCAAACATGCTCGATGTGGCGCACGCAATCGGCGATCTTTGCTCGCTCACCTTTTTCCATGCCCGGTGTGACGAAATCCCCCAGCAGGTTGAGCCCGATTACGCCCCCGCGCCGGGTGATCTCGGCGATCGTCGCATCGCTGAGATGTCGCTGGTTGGCGGATGAATCGGGATCGCCCATCAGCGCTCGGCAGTTGCTGTGCGAGGCCATGACGGGGACGGCGGTGGCGGAGAGCAGGTCATCGACGGCCCGCTGAGAAAGGTGCGAGAGGTCGTGGACGATGTTGAGTTCGTCCATGCGCTTGACCAGCTCGTGTCCGAGGTCGGTGAGGCCGTTGCCGGGAAGCTTGCCCGATTGGATGTGGTCTGTCCCGTTGCCGCCGGCGTATCGGGACTGGTGCCACCAGGCCATGCCGATGGCGACCACGCCAAGATCGGCCCATTGTTCCAGTTCGCCCGGTTCGGTGATCGGGTCGGCGCATTCGACGAGTACCCCCAGCCGCAGCGGTGCATCGGACGCTTCGGCGGCTTCCCCGCGCCGGGGCATGGGGGCGATGATCCCGGCATCTCGCCAGGCGCGGTAGAGGAGCAGTTGGCGCATGCCCGCGCGGTGGGCGGCGTCGGCATCACCGATGGGGTAGGTGAACGGGCCGGACTCAGAATCGGCGTTCTCGGCGTCGATGGCTTCTGTGAAGACGGTTCCCAGGCAGGCGGTGACCTTTCCCTCACGCAGCGAGGGCAGGGTCACGGCCGGAGGCTGGAAACGGCCCCGGCAGTCTGAAAGCGGGGCGTGCATGTCCCGGCCGTTCTCGGCGAGGTAGGCGAGGTCGAGATGGGCATCGAACCAATGCATGCGGTTCCTCCTGATCGGGTACGATCACTGCTGAGTCTCTGAGCGGGCAGGTCAGGATAGAGGGTGAAAGACGGCGAGGCGCACGCCCAATCAGAGGCACACACGCATAAGGGGATCGATCATGAACGGAAGCAGGAACAGCGGTGGATTACTTCGGTCGAGCGGGTATACACGCCGGGGCAATATGCTCGCCGGCTGCCTGGCGGTGCTGGCACTGCTGCTGGTCATCGGGATCGGCGCCACGATCTTCGTGCTCAACTCGTGGCGCGGCTGGGTGTCGGGCGGGATGCGCCAGGGCATCGACGCGGTCCTCGTAGATGCCAAGATGGACGAGGGCGAGCGGCTGGAGATCAACGCGCATGTATCGGAGTTGATGGACCGCTTCGAGCGCGAAGAGGTCTCGCTCGAGGAGCTTGGCCGCGTGACGGTGGCGCTGGCCGAGGGGCCGCTTCTGCCGGCGATCATCGTGGGCGCTTCGCACTCGATGTATTTCCAGGACTCGGCGATGACGGACGAAGAAAAGGAAATGGCCCGGCTCCAGCTGCGGCGCGTGGCCGTGGGTGTGCACGAGAAATCCATTAACGAAGAAGCACTGCGGGAAGTGCTGGCGCCCCTTGAGGCCCAGCCGGGCGCCGAGAGCACCATCGAGATCCAACTGGGCGAAGAAAGCACGATGCGCCTGAGGCCCCCCGCCGAGGTGACCAGTGAGGATCGGCATGCCGTCATCGCCCTGGCCACCGCCAAGGCCGACGAGGCGGGGATCGAGGCCGCACCCGACCCGATCGACCCATCCGATGAGATCGCCAGGACGATCGCCAAGACGCTGGGCGAAGATGTTTCGATCTGGCTGCCGGAGGCATCAACTGAGCCCGATATGGACGCCGAGCCGCAGGTGGACGAGGAAGAAGCGCAAGACCCCTGAAGCGCGTATATATAGGAACGCCGCGGGATCGATCAGAACAGGATCGGCAGGGTTTCGATCAGCCGGTTGAGCGACAGGGCCAGGAGCATGGCGACCGTCAGCGTCAGGATCGGGTGATCCCAAAGCAGCGATCGGGGCAGGTTGTGGGCCGCGGACTGCTGGTTGCCGATGCGGCCCGGGGCGGATGACCCGCGATTCGTCCGGGCTGGCACGGCGTTGAGGAAGCATTTGAGATCCATCATGAGGACCTCGCGGTCGGTGATGGACCGCAGTTTGATCCCGGTGATACCCTGATCGGCGGCGGTAAAGATCGCCTCCTGATCGCTGCGGGCACTGATGTGGAGCGAACGAGGGCGGTGGGTCCGGGCATCGCTGCCCACGACTTCGAAGAACGGCATGGAGAACCTCCTTGCTGGGTTCTTCTTAATCTACCCACTTTTCCGGGTTTATGCGGATTATCGGTCTTCAGCGTTCTGTGAGATAGAAAAAGGCACACCCTAAACAGGGTGCGCCTTGGGGAATCTATTTTAAGAATCTTGAAAAGTTATCCACCGCGGCGTCGGCGAGCGGTCAACAGCCCCAATGCGCCGAAGCCGGCAAGGGTGCCGGGGGAGGGGGCGACGCCGGCGACGACGACATTGTCGAGTGCTGCACCGTACACACCGCCGCTGATTCCCTCAAACCAGAGATTGGTGCTGCTGCTGGTCGCGGTGAATATCCAAGACATCCGCTCCCATGCCGGTGACTGCGGCGTAGCGCCGGCGGCGACATAGTCAAACTCGAAGTCAGCGAAGTCACCCGCCGCGTGGACACGCATGATCTTGGGGTTTGGGCCGCCGATCATGTTGGCCGACATATCGAACTCAACGGTGTACACCCAGCCGACGGTGGTCGCGAAGGTCTGGGCGATGCCGCCCCCGCTGTTGAGGTTGTTGATATCGATGGAGTGGATGCCGTCGGAGGCCGCGAGGATGATGCCGAAGTAATCGACACCCCCGCCAACAGTGACCCAGCCATCGATCGAAGTATCCCCGCCCCCGAGCACGCTCCATGAGCCCCCCGGGTTGAGGGATGACTCTTCAAACGAGCCGTTGACGATGAGGTCGGCTTGTGCCGTGGCAATAAGCCCGGCGGCGCACGCGATAACGATGCGTACTGATTTCATGGTTGTTTCTCCTAAAATGGAACAATAAAATGCATATGCCCCCGAACAACACGCCCGGGGGTAGAGGGATCATAGCCGCACCCCCCTGATTCGGGAAACGAAAAAACGCCCATGTTGGAGGCGTTATCAAGGTCCGGTAAGCTGGCCGTTTGTCAGGATTCGCCCTTGCCGCCCATCGGCCCGGAGACGATCAGCAGCACCAGCCCGGTGCCGGCGACGGCCAGGGCGAGATAGGCGAGCAGATCCATGGCAAATCCCTGGCCGCGGAAGAGGGGGACGGCGAGGATGATCGCCAAGGCGAGCAGGCCGAGGATGAGCATGCCGGCGGCGATGGATTTCAGGCGGGATTTGGGAGAGGCGGCCATAAGGG
>JBBDKK010000080.1:0-5165 GCA_040879395.1 Phycisphaerales bacterium | reverse complement strand
CCAATCAATACCGACATGCTCATGAAACTCATCGCCATCGCCCTCTACACCGGCACCCTCCTCGCGATCGGCTATCTCGCTTCCAAGAAGATGCACGACATCCGCGATTACTTCGCAGGCGGCAAACGGCTGGGATTCATCAATGTTGCCTTCTCCAGCCGCGCCACCGGCGAGAGCGCTTGGCTGCTGCTGGGGCTCACGGGGATGGGCTTCGCAGTGGGCGTGCAGGCGTTCTGGATCGTTGTGGGCGAGATCATCGGCGTCGCCGGGGCGTGGCTGTTCATGGCCAAGCGGTTCAAGCGGATGACCGATCGTTACGACTCGATCACCGTGCCCGACTACCTCGAATCCCGCTTTCGCGACAACGGGCACTGGCTGCGGTTGATCGCCGCGGGGGCGCTGGTGATCTTTGTGCCCATCTACGCCGCCGCGCAGGTTCACGCGGCGGGTGGGGCGTTTTACAACTTCCTGGGCTGGAACCACTACCTGGGCGCGGCGTTCGGATTCGCGATCGTGCTGCTCTACATCACGCAGGGCGGCTTTACCGCTGTTGTCTGGTCCGATGTCTTCCAAGGATCACTGATGCTATTGGGGCTTGTGGCGCTGCCCATCGTGGCGCTGCTGGAGATCGGCGGCGTGACCAACACGCTCGACACCATCCGCTCGATCAACCCGGACCTGCTGGCCCTGCACGGGCCCGGCCCCTTCACCGAGGGCGGCGATCAGATCCCGGGGGAGGGTGCGTGGAACGCCACCAGCATCTTCGCGACGCTGGGGTTCTTAGCGATCGGCATCGGCTTCCTCGGCTCGCCCCAGGTGTTTGTGCGCTTCATCTCGATCAAATCGGAGAAGGAGATCAACAAGGGCACGCTGGTGGCGATCAGTTGGACGACCCTGGCGCTGAGCGGCGCGGTCTGCATCGGGATTCTGGGGCGGGCGATCTTCCTGCCCGCGGACATCGCACCGGGCTCGCCCTCGGTCGAGGCGGCGCAGGACGGCGTCCTGCCGCACATGGCCGAGGTGCTCCTGCCCGCGTTCTTCACGGGGCTGTTCATCGCGATGGTGCTGTCCGCGATCATGTCCACGATCGACTCGCTGCTGGTCGTCGCCTCGTCGGCGGCCGTCCGCGACTACTGGCAGAAGACCCGCCACCCGGACATGGACGACGAGCGCCTGGTCTCGACCAGCCGCAAGCTGACGGTGATCCTGGCCCTGATCGCGTTCGGGCTGGGGATGGGCATTTTGCTCTATGACAAGGAGCAGGGCATCTTCTGGACGATCATCTTCGGCTGGTCAGGCATCGCCGCCACCTTCTGCCCGACGATGATCCTGTCGCTGTTCTGGAAAGGGCTGACCTCGATGGGCGCCAAGTGCGCCATGGTCGCCGGTTTCCTGAGCGTGCCGCTGTTCAAGTTCGTTGCGCCGCTGATCCTGGGCCTCGCCGGGCTCGACGAATGGATCGGGCACCTGGGCGCTCTGGATGTGCTGCTGCCCTCGTTCCTGATCGGCTTCATCGTCGCCATCGTGGTTTCGCTGCTCGACAAGGCAGGGCGGGAGAAGCTGGTCGGCATCGATGACGACTTCCGCTTTGCGAAGACGGGGCAGGAATGACACTTTTCGAGCTCATCTGGTTCATCCTTCTCATCTGGCTGACAGCGTGGCTTGCTCAGATCATCTCGGACGCGCTCGATATGCACCTCTTCCTAAGTTCCGGCGTTGCGGCATTTTGTGTTTTGATTCCCCTGATAGTTTTCTTCAAACTTCGTGATCGAGTACAAGCTTCCGACCAGGATGATCACCCCACTCCGGATTGAGCCGATGCCAGTCGTCTCTCCAAACCCCGCACAAGCACCCCCACCGCCGCCGGGTTCTGCGGAAAAAACAGCGACGGCTCGAGCATCTCCAGTTCCGAAAGCATCAGCCCGCCATCGTCGTCGGGGATCACATCCACCCGCGCGTAAAGGCATTCCCGCCCGGCCGCGTCGAGGACCTGCCGGGCGAACGCCCGCTGCTCGTCGCTCGGGCCACCCTCGCGCAGAGACACCGATTCATCTTCGCCGTGAAACCGCGGCCTCTTCTCGATCGCGTGCGTCAGCTTGCCGTCGATCACGACCAGCGCGGTCTCGCCCTCACGCTCAACCTGGGGCATGTACCCCTGGACCATCATGTCCCGTGCACCCAGCGCATCCTTAAGGTACGCCCGGGCTTGGGATCGCCGGTCGCCGAGGGTGAACACGCCCGTGCCCCTTGACCCGCACCCGATACTGGGCTTGATGACGATCTTCTCCCACCCGCGGCCGTCGCACACCGCGTCCAGCTCCGCCTTGCCGCCGCGCTCGAAGAATACGGTCGGGATGATCGGCACGCCCCGGCCCTCCAGCTCGCGTAGGTATCCCTTGTGCATGTTCCAGCGGACCACCTCGGCGCTGTTGAACAGCCGCGTGGCCCCGGCCGCCAGTTCGATCCATTCCCGGAATGCCTGTTCATGCTCGGGGTAGTTCCAGGTCGCCCGGATCACCGCCGCGTCGAAGCGCGACCAATCGACCGTGCCGTCATCCCACGCCACGACCTCGACACCGTACCCAGCCGCCTCCAGCCCCATCACCAGCGGCCGCTCATCGAGATCCGGCTCCGGCAGCACCGCACAACTGACATACGCGATCAACATTCCCAGCAACCTCCGTCGTCGAGCGTAGCATCGGAGACTGCCCCGCTCGCGGGTTTGCCGACCGCCGCCGCCACCGCTATCATTTCAGAGATTATTGAAAACTGCCCGCCGCCCCGTCAACCAAGGCCGCCCATGAGCACGATCTACCAGCCCCTGCCCGAGTTCCCCGGCCACGCCGCGACCGATCCCGGGCTCCTCACCGCCGTCGCCCAGGGCCAGGCCCGCCTGACGCCCGAGCAGGGGCTCGAACTGCTCACCAGCGCCCCGCTGTCGACGCTGGGACGCTACGCCGACATGCGCTGCCGCAATATCCACGGCGACCACATCCGCACCTTCATCATCGACCGCAACATCAACTACACCAACATCTGCACCGCCAAGTGCATCTTCTGCGCGTTCAAACGCAAGGGCGACGAGCACGATGCCTACACGCTGGAATACGAGGAGCTGTACCAGAAGGTACAGGAACTCTCGGACATCGGCGGCACCCAGATCCTCATGCAGGGCGGCATGAACCCCGACCTGCCGCTTGACTGGTACCTTGAACTGCTCAGCGGCATCCGCGAGCGTTTCCCCCATGTCCGCATCCACGCCTTCTCGCCCCCGGAACTCATCGAGTTCGTCCACTTCTTCAACCCGCCCGGCGCGACGCTGGTCGACAAAGTCCGCTGGGTGCTCATCCGCCTCAAAGAGGCCGGCATGGGCTCGCTGCCCGGCGGCGGCGGCGAGATCTTCGCCCCGGCCGTCCGCACCAAGATCGGCCTGGGCAAGTGCGACATGGACGCGTGGCTGCAGGTGATGTACGCCGCCCATTCGCTTGGAATGTTTACCAGCGCATCGATGATGTACGGCCACATCGAGGGCTACGCCGACCGCATCCACCACATGCGCTCCGTCCGCCACTGGCAGGACAAGGCCATCGCCGACTTCGGCACCGGGCAGATCCCCACCCAGGCCGCCCACGACCCGACCGTCAAGAACCCCGAGACCGGCGGGCACTACCTCGGCTTCATCTCCTGGCCATTCCAGCCCGACAACACCGCCCTCGGCCGCCTCCCCCACTGGCCAACCGCCGACGATATCGATCCCGAAACAGGCGAAACCCTACCGTTCCCCGGCGATGTCGTCGCCCGGCTCGATGGCAGCGGCACCAAGGACCTAGATAACCGCTTCGGGCGTCGCCTGCGTCTGGCCGGATCAACCGAGTACCTCCGCACGCAGGCCGTCAGCCGCCTGATGGTCGACAACATCTATTCCATCGGCTCCAGCTGGGTCACCATGGGCCCCCACATCGGGCAGGTCGCACTCCAGTTCGGCGCCAACGACATGGGCTCGGTGATGATGGAGGAGAATGTCGTGTCGTCGGCCGGCACGACCTACTGCCTCGACGAGGCGGTCCTGTGCCGCCTGATCCGCAACGCCGGCTTCATCCCCGCCCAGCGCGACACCGTGTACGATGTCATCAAGACCCACACCGGCCCCGGGGCCCCGGACCTCAAGGTCACCGACTGGTCCCTGCACCGCACCAAGCGCCTGCACATCGAAAACACCGAAGAAAAACAGGCCCCCATCTCGCTCAGCATCGGCGCAACCGACGGCTGATCCGCACTCGGCCAGACACCGCCATATCCACCGACGGCCCCGATCCGCTGGCTGAGATATACTCATCGCTGTGTCCCTGCGCCTGCTTCAGATCGTCCTCCCGTCAAACCGGCTCAACCGGCTCGAGCACATCCTCGATGAATCAAAGTCCCCGCACCGCTGGCGGACCGACCTGGGCGACGACAACACGATGACCTCCGTGCTCATCCCGAGTCTCATCGTCGAGCCACTGACCGATGCGCTCAACGAGGAGTTCAAACTCAACGAGACATTCCGCCTCGTCCTGCTGCCCGTCGAGGCCACCCACCCCCCTCTGCCCGCCCCCGCCGCCGCGCCCAAACCCGAAACCAAGGAAGAGAAGAAGTGGTCCCCCCGCTTCGGGCGCGTCTCACGCGAAGAACTTATCCTCGACATCGAGGGCTCCGCCCGCGCCAACCCCGTCTACCTCATCATGGTCGCCCTGGCCACCATCGTCGCCTGCGTCGGCCTCATCAAGGGCTCAGCCGCCATCATCATCGGCGCGATGGTCATCGCCCCGCTGCTCGGCCCAAACATGGCCCTGGCCCTGGGCACCACCCTCGGCGAGATCCCCCTCATTCGCCGCGCCATCAAATCAAACCTCCTCGGCCTCTCCCTGGCACTGGCGTTCGCGATCCCATTCGGTTTCTTCATCATTCCCGCCGACCTCAACGGTGAGATCGACGCACGAACAGTCGTGGACTTGGGCGATATCCTCCTCGCCCTCGCCTCCGGGGCCGCGGGGGCCATCGCGTTCACCTCGGGCGCATCGGCCACCGTCGTCGGCGTCATGGGCGCCGTCGCCCTCCTCCCCCCCTCCGCCGTCTGCGTCATGTTGCTGGGCGCCCGCGAATGGCTCGGAGCCGGCGATTCCGCC
>JBBDKK010000079.1:0-5179 GCA_040879395.1 Phycisphaerales bacterium | reverse complement strand
CTGCTTCTTGTCCTCGTCCTTGCGGACCAGCACGCGTTTGCCGATGGGTTCGACGGTTTCCAACGCAGTCTTCCGTGCTCGTCTGGAGGTTTCGCGCATGGTCTGGCTCGGATGGGCGGACCGGCGAGTTTACCATATTGCCGCTCCGCGTTGTCGGCCCGCCTTTGGCCCGGCATGGGCAATCCCTTATCCTAGATGTTCAGGTGGAGCCGCAGCAGGGCGGCGATGAGCGCGGCGTAGTCTTCCAGCAGCCCCGGGATCGAGGCCTTGCCACCGCGGTGGGTCCGCAGGAGCTGGCCATCGCCGCTGCGCATCTCGTCGAGGATGAACCGGGTCGCACGGGCCGCGGCGGCGAGATAATCATCTCGGTCGAACCGGGTTCCCGCCCCGACCAGCGCGGCGATCAGCATCCCGTTCCACGAGACGATCACCTTGTCGTCCAGCCCCGGCTGCTTGCGGGCCGCGCGGGCGGTCATGAGACGGGCGTTGATCGTGTCGATGTGGGTGTTGAGTTCGTCGGCCGTGAGCTTGAGCCGGGAGGCGAGTTGGTCGGGCCGCGATTCGAGGCGCAGCACGGATCGCTTGGGATCGTCGGGGTGGTGCGGGTCCCGGAAGTTGGACCCCTGCCTGAGGCCGTAGATATCCAGGGCCAGTTCCAGCAGCCCCGGATCGCCGCCCAACGCGTCCTCAAACTCGGCTTCGATCCACAGGTAGTTGAGCCCCTCCCTACCGTCGACCTCCGCATCCTGGGCGCTATAAAACCCAGTCCGGCCCTGCTCATCAGGGTCGGTCATCTCGGCGAGGCAGTAGTCGAGGGTCCGCTGGGCGGTGCGGGCGTAGTAGGCATCGTCGTAGACATCCGCGGCCCGGGTATAAACAGACGCGAGCTGGGCGTTGTCGTAGAGCATCTTCTCGAAGTGCGGGACGGTCCAGTGCTCATCGACCGCGTAGCGGTGGAAGCCGCCGCCGATCTGATCATGGATACCGCCGATGGCCATGGCGTCGAGCGTCTTGCGGACCGCCATGTCGATGGCGCTGGTGGTGGTCGCGTCGGTGACGGGGCGCATCTCCAGCAGGAAATCGAGGAACACGGGCTGGGGGAACTTGGGCGCGTGGCCGAACCCGCCGTTGGCTTTGTCCAGACGCGTGAGCAAGGCCGTGGTGGCGGCGGAGAGTTGGGCCTCCCCTACCGGTGCCGGTTCCTCGGACCCGCTGACCTGCTCGGCGACGGCCTGTGCCAGACGCCGGGACTGCTCGACGGCCTCATCGCGGCGGTCCTTCCACGCCTCGCTGAGGCCACGCAGCAGATCGGGAAACGAGGGACGCCCGTGGGCGGGCTCTGGCGGGAAATAGGTCCCCGCGTAGAAGGGTTTGCGGGTGGCGGGATCGAGGAATACGGACATGGGCCAGCCGCCGGAACCGGTGAAGGTGGTGGTGGCGGCCATGTAGATCTCGTCGATGTCCGGTCGCTGCTCTCGATCGACCTTGATGCACACGAACCGCTCGTTCATGACGGCGGCGATGTCGGCGTTCTCGAAGGATTCACGCTCCATGACATGGCACCAGTAGCAAGTGGAGTAGCCGATCGAAAGGAACACCGGCACGCCCCGCTTGACTGCATGTGCGAACGCCTCATCGCACCAGGGGTACCAGTCGACGGGGTTGTGCGCGTGCTGGAGGAGATAAGGGGAAGTCTCGGCGGCAGGGCGGTTGGTGTGGGTGGTGTCCGGCATGGTTGATGGTAGGAAGAGGTACGCGGAGGTTGCAGAGAGCGCGGAGGACGCAAAGAAGATGGTTTGAACGCGAAGACCGCGAAGGGCTCGAAGGGGGGCTTCTCACTCCATGCTACCTTTGCCAGAAGATGAATGAGGATAAGCAGAGGCGGGCTGGAAGCCCGCCCCACAATGGGTGTAGATGAACAGACTTAACCGTTCAGCCGTGCGTGATGTACTCGCGCATCGACTTGACCTCGATGGAGAGATCCTCGTTGGCGGCGGCGTTGAGGTCGCCGATCGAGATCATGCCCAGCAACTGCTGTGCACCACCGGGGCCCTCGATCACCGGGATGTGGCGGATCTTGCGCTGCATCATGAGTTGGCGTGCCTGTTCGAGCGTGCAGTCCGGGAGGCAGTAGAGCATCTCGGTGGTCATGACCTTGGACACGCTCGTCTTGGAGGGCGGACGGCCCATGGCCACGACACGCCGCAGGATGTCGCGTTCGGTGATGATCCCAACGGGTTGCTTCTCATCGTCGAGCACAACGAGCGCACCGATCCGGTGGTCGTTCATGAGTTCCGCGGCGTCGAGCACCGTTTTCTTTTCGTCGATGGTGTGGAGATCCTCGAAGCGGTCGAGCCCGGCGTTCTGCTGGGCCCACCGGCGCTTCTCGGCCAGGAGCTGGGCGATGGTGTTCATGGCTGGTTCCTCCTCGAACCTTGGTTGGTTCCATTATCCTCGATTCCGGAGTTGGATGGAAGAGAATTCCGGGGAAAGTGGAACGCGGAAGAGTTGGAGGGGCGAGAAGAGGGATTGAACGCGAAGATCGCGAAGGGCTCGAAGAGAAGCACAAGAGGCTCTCAAAGTACAAAAAAACCGCTTCCTGAGGGTCGCGGCTTATTCGCTGTATTGTTCGATATTGGTTACATCTCCGACCGGTCCAACCGCTCGATCGTCCCATCGTCCTTCTCGATCAGGATGATGTCCGCCTCGTCGATGAAGAGGCCGTGGTCGATGACGCCGGGGATGTCGTTGAGTTCGGTGGCGAGCTGGGCGAGGTTTTCTGAGCCGCTGAGCGTGGCGTCGAGGACGAGGTTGCCGTTGTCGGTGATGAAGAGCTTGCCGTGCATATCCTGGCGGATGACGCCGTTGATGCCGATGTGGCGCAGGGCGTTGCGTGTGGACACGAGCCCGAAGGCCATCACGGCGATGGGCAGGGGCGTGTTGGTGCCGATCTGGTCGGCGGCGACCTTGTCCTGCCCGACCATGAACACCGTCTGCTTGGAGGCCCAGCAGATGATGCGTTCGCGGGTCATGGCCCCGCGCGAGCCCTTCATGACCTGCATGTGGCGGTCCACGGCGTCGGCCCCATCGATGAGGATATCAAGCTCCTCGAGCAGGGCGAAGTCGGTGATCTTGAGCCCCAGCGAGCGGGCGTGGTCCTCGGCCTTCTCCGAAGCGGCGACGCACTCGATATCGAGGTGGTCGTCCTGCACACGCTGGGCGAGCATCTCGATACCGCGGGCGGCGGTCCGGCCTGCGCCGAGCCCGACCTTCATGCCGGATTGGACGGACGCGATGGCGGCGTGCGCCAGCGCGTCGGCGACTCGTTGCTCACTCAAAGCGGATCCCCTGTGCCAGTGCAAGTGTTTCTCCAAAGCCGATGGTGCAGGTCTGACGACGCATATACGCCTTCCAAGCGTCGGAGCCGGACTCTCGCCCGCCCCCGGTGTCCTTCTCACCCCCGAAGGCCCCACCGATCTCCGCGCCGGAGGTGCCCAGATTCACATACGCCAAGCCGCAGTCGCTGCCGGCCCCGGAGGGGTCGAGGAAGCGTTGCGCCGCGTTCGAGGAGCCGGCGAAGATCGCCGAACTCAGACCCTGATCAACACCGTTCTGCATCTCGATGGCTTCGTCGAGCGAGCGATAGGTGAAGACATACAGGATCGGGGCGAAGGTTTCTTCAAGCGCCACGGGGAGGTTGTTCCCCTCGGGCGCACGGATGATTGTAGGCGTGACGAAATGGCCTCCCGACAGCTCGCCCTTCATGTCGGCTGCGCGCGAGCCGCCGGTCAGCAGCGTCCCGCCCTGCTCCTGGGCGGTCTTCACCGCGGCCTCGTATGCGAGCACCGACTGCTCGTTGATCAGCGGGCCCATCAGCGTGCCCTCGGCCAGCGGATCGCCGATACGCACCGTCTGGTAAGCACGCACCAGCTTCTGGCAGAAATCGTCGGCGATGCTTTCATGAATGATTAATCGGCGGCTGGTGGTGCAGCGCTGCCCGCAGGTGCCCACCGATCCAAAGACCGTGGATTTGAGTGCGAGGTCCAGATTCGCATCGGGCTCGATGATGACGGCGTTGTTGCCCCCCAGTTCAAGCAGGGTGCGCCCCAGCCGCCCGGCGACCACCGAACCGACATGCCGCCCCATGTTGCACGAGCCGGTGGCGGATATCAGCGGGTAACGCCGGTCGCGGATCATCGCCTCGCCCACGACATCGTCGGTGCCGATTACATACTGGAAGATGTGCTCGTAGCCCATCTCCGACGCCACCCGCTGGGCGATCTCGCTGGTGGCCATGCAGGTAAGCGGGGTGATCAGCGAGGGTTTCCACACGCAGGTATCGCCGCAGACCGCCGCAAGCATCGCGTTCCAGCCCCACACCGCGTTGGGGAAGTTAAAAGCAGTGATGATGCCGATGGGCCCCAGCGGGAGCCACTGCTCTTTCATCGCGTGCTCCGGGCGCTCGCTGGGCATGGTCTTGCCCCACAGCTGGCGGGACTGGCCCACGGCGAAATCCGCGATGTCGATCGTCTCCTGCACCTCGCCGATGCCCTCGGCCTTGATCTTGCCCATCTCCAGCGACACCAGCGATCCCAGTTCTTCGAGCACCTCGCGGTAGGCGTTGCCGATCTGCCGCACAAGCTCGCCGCGTTTGGGGGCGGGGACCTTGCGGAAGTCTCGGAAAGCCTCGGCGGCGTTGGCGGTGATCCGTTCGTAGTCCTCCTTGCCGTCGAGTCTGATCCCCGCGATCGGCTTGCCCGTGGCCGGGTTCATCGAGAGAACGATGCCGTCCTTCTCCGGGGTTTCATCGCCGCGGGGGTCGGTGATGATGCGGGGGTGGGAATCGAGGCCGAGCTTGGTGAGGAGTTGGTGGGTCATCGGGCAACCATATGCGGGCCGTTCGGGTTTGTGGGACCGGGCATCCGAAGGGATGGCGTATTTGCGGACCGACACGGGCGATGGAACGGGGATATCGTCTGCGTGCATGAAGCAGGCGGGAAGGACGGAACAACAGGGTGCCCGACGCCGCGGGCCGATGATCGGATGGCCGGTGGCGCACCTGTTGGCGCTGGCGCCATTGGATGTGTGGATCCGCCTGCTGCATCGCTCACGCAGCGTGCCCCCGCGCTACTGGCCGCGGATGGTGTTCGTGCTGTTCACCAGCTTCGTGGGCACGGTA
>JBBDKK010000078.1:0-5183 GCA_040879395.1 Phycisphaerales bacterium | reverse complement strand
GGGTGGGCGGTTCGATCTCGATCGCGGGGGACAACTCCTCCGCCGCCGAGCAGCTTGGCCTGCTGGACGCGACGGCCTCCGACGGGGGAAACACGCTCACCAGCGAGGACCGGGCCAAGGTGCGGGTGAACAACCTGTTCACGAATTTGCTCGATCTTGCTCAGGCACTCCGGAACAACGACACGATTGGCATCGAAGTTGCGTCAGGGCATATGAAGGAGTCGCTCGACCAGTTGATCCAGTCACAGGCGCTGGTCGGGGGCTACGCCAGACGGGTGGAGAGCGAAGTGCTCAGACAGGAAGACAAGTCGATTCTGGATTCATCGATGCGGAGCCAGCTCCGCGATCTGGACTACGCCCAGGCCTCGTCGCGATTTGCGCAGCTACAGCTCCAGATGCAGGCGACCATGAGCGTCATCGCCCAGACCCAGACCCGAACGCTCCTGGACTACCTGGGCTGATCGGGGAGACAACCGCCCGGCGGGTGAAAACCCGACGGAGCATATTGGATCGAGACCCCCGCCGGTCGGCCAGACGGGGCGTCAAGACAGGATGTCGCCCGGCTATGGATGCCGGCGTCGATCCGAACTGGACCGGCCGAAAACGATCGGAGCGCACAAATGGAAGTGCGGACCACAAGATTTGGAGTGATCGACATCGCGGAGGACCGCGTGATCACATTCCCGGAAGGGTTGCTCGGTTTCGCCGACAGAACTCGGTTCTGTCTGCTGCAACCGGGCGACGATGCGTGTTTCTTCTGGCTGCAGTGTGTCGACGACGCCGACCTGGCGTTCGTCGTCACGGACCCGACCTTCTTCGAGCAGGACTACTCGGTCCCCATCCGCCCCGAGCAGATGCAGGACCTGAGCATAGAGAAGCTCGAAGACGCCCAGGTGTTTGTGATCGTCAACAAGATCGGCGAGCAGCTCACGGGCAACTTCCAGGGGCCGCTGATCATCAACACACTCACCAAGGCCGGTCAGCAGATCGTCCTCGCCGAGAAACGATGGACCACACGCCACCCGCTCATGCGCGTCGCGACGGGTTCCGCCCAGACGGCCTCGGCCTGAGGGGGGAGTCCCCCCACGACAAAGGACAGATCACGCGACTCGTTCGTGTGTACGCGCCGAGAGGCGCTGCGTGATCGCTGTGTCCAGGATGTCATCGGTGAGAGCGACCCGGTGATCGGAAGCAACCAAACCCGCCGCGTGCGTGCGCACACATGCACGCGGACCGAGAGCAAGGAGTCAACGCATGCTTGTGCTCTCAAGGCAGCGTGATGAGACCATCATGATCGGGGACGAGATCGAGATCTCGGTCGTCGATATTCGGGGGGACAAAGTCCGCCTGGGGATCAACGCCCCAACACGGATCGCCGTGCACCGCAAAGAGGTGTACGACGCGATCAGACGGGAAAACACCCAGGCGGCGAGACTCGGCGCGACCGACCTCGACTCCCTGGCACAGACCATCAAACCCGGGCCCGCCCGGCGCGAGATCCGCGCCGGAACTTCAGCCCCCAACCGCAACGCCGGCACCGCCCTGGGCGCGACCACCGTCAAGCCCTGCGCAGACCCGCATTCCATCAGCGTCAGCCCCTCCAGGGACAAGGACACCGCGTAAACCCGACCGTCCCCGCCCAAGAGGGGATCACCAGCAATCACGGAGGATTGCCACATGACACGCATCAATACCAATGTACCGAGCATGATCGCCCAGCAGCGCCTCAACCGCTCCGGCCTGGACCTCCAGGTCCGGCTCGAACGGCTCTCAACCGGACTCCGGATCAACCGGGGTCGCGATGACCCCGCCGGGCTCATCATCTCAGAGCGACTGGGCACCGATATCTCAAACATCGAGCAGGCCATCAAGAACGGCGAGCGGGCCAGCGCGGTCATCGCCACCACCGAGGGTGCGCTCACCGAGATCACCGACCTGCTCAACTCGATCAAGGCCCTCGCCGTCGAGGCGGCCAACACCGGCGCCCTGTCAGATGAGGAACGCGCCGCCAACCAGCTCCAGATCGACTCGGCCATCCAGTCCATCACCCGGATCTCCAACACCGCGACCTTCGGCGGGCTCAAGCTCCTCGACGGATCGCTGGACTATATCACTTCCGGCATCAGCTCCTCGGAGATCTCCAACGCCCGCATCACCAGCGCCAGCTTCATCAACGCGGACTCGATCAATGTCGATGTCGATGTCATCTCATCGGCCCAGAAGGGGAACCTCTACCTCTCGGGCGACAACAGCGGCACCGGCGACGGCACCATCCTCTCACGCACCACCATCCAGATCCGAGGTCCGGAGGGCGTGCGTGAAATGATCCTTGAATCCGGGGCGAGCTTCAGCGATGTCGCCACCCAGGTCAACTCGTTCACCGAACTCACAGGCGTCACCGCCTCGCTGGTCAACGGCAACCCCCTCTCCGGGCTCGTCTTCAGCTCGGCCGACTACGGGAGCAGCTCGTTCGTCAGCGTCGAACGCGTCGACAAGCCCGAAACCGGCGACAACTTCAACCTCTTCAAGCTCGACGACAACGCGGCGATCCCCGCAGGGGGCGTCCCCTGGGGCGATCCGGCCCTGGTGGCGGGCAACCGCGACGAGGGGGCCGATGTCTCCGCCCTGATCAACGGCACCCTCGCTACAGGCGACGGGCTCAATGTCTCGATCAACTCACCGTCGCTGGGCATGGAACTCCTGCTCAACGAAGACTTCGCCACCGACCCCACCGCCTCGGTCTCATCTTTCGATATCACCGGCGGCGGCTCACTCTTCCAGCTCGGCCCGGAAATCACCCCGCTCCAGCAGGCAAATATCGGCGTCCAGTCCACCTCCGCCGAGAGTCTGGGAGGTTCGCTGGTCGGCGGCGACCTCCAGTTCCTTTCTTCGCTCACCAAGGGGCAGGTCAACTCGCTGGACACCGCGGCCAGCCGCAACGATTTCTCGGCCCTCGAGAAGATCGTGGACAAGTCCATCGACGAGGTCTCCATCCTCCGCGGGCGTCTGGGTGCTTTCGAGCGAAATGTGCTCGACACCAACCGCCGCTCGCTGCAGGCGACCTTCGAGAACCTGACCGCCAGCCGCTCAGTCATCCGAGATGCCGACTTCGCCAAGGAGACCAGCGAACTGACCAGAGCGCAGATTCTGCAGAGCGCGGGCACAAGCGTGCTCGCGCTGGCCAACCAGCAGTCCCAGCAGGTCCTCCAGCTCTTGGGTTAAAAGTCCCAGCGATAGGGCAAAATGCCTCAGTCAACAAGCCCCCGAAGAGGGGGTTTTTTCATGCGCACTCCGGCACCTGATCACGCCTGCCGGGGGTCCCGATAACCGCAATGACGGGAAAATGACTCGAAAAATCGCCTTCAAACTTCATCGACCTCCCGCATCCGACGATCACCAATCCGTTCATCGGGACTCTTCCCGCTGAATCCGCCCTGTGCGATGGAGCAGCAGGGCCAGCCAGCAGTCGGTTGGCACGGACTCCGGATGATCAAAGCCATCACCCGGTGCGGAAAAACACGGAGGTTGTCAACGAATGAGTCGCATCAACACAAATGTATCGTCACTGACCGCACAGCGCGTGCTCGGTCAGAACAACCGCTCGCTGGGCACATCCCTCGAGCGCCTCTCCACCGGTCTTCGCATCAGCCGCGGCAAGGACGACCCGGCCGGGCTGATCGCCAGTGAAAACCTGCGGGCAGAGAAGTCCGCGATCAACGCCGCCATCGGAAACTCCGAGCGTGCCGATCAGGTCGTCAACATCGCCGAGGGCGGTCTCCAGGAAATCTCCTCGCTCCTCACCGAGCTCCAGGGCCTCCTGACCACCTCCGCCAACTCCGCGGGCCTGGCCGATTCCGAGAAGGAAGCCAACCAGCTCCAGATCGACTCGATCCTCCAGACCATCGACCGCGTCGCCGGCGCCACATCCTTTCAGGGCACCAAGCTGCTCAACGGCAACTTCGACTACCAGGTCAACGCCGTGGATTCCGGCGTCACCGACATCAGCGTCCGCGGTGCCAAGTTCGACGGCGCCAGTCAGGATGTCAGCACCATCATCACCCAGTCGGCCCAGAAGGGCGGCATGCTGCTCTCGCTGGGCGGAGCCACCCTGGACCTCAACGACACCGGCGGCTCATTCACCATCGAGGTCGCCGGCGCTATCGGCAACCGCGAACTCCAGTTCTCTTCGGGTGCAGAGGTTGCCGACATCGCGGCCGCCATCAACGGCGTCTCCGATGTCACCGGCGTGGTCGCTAACGCAAGCGGCAGCGCCATCACACTCTCGAGTGAAGACTACGGTTCCAACGAGTATGTTTCTGTCCAGGTCGTCGACGACGGCGGGCTGGCAGCAGGCGGTGGCGGCGGTATCTACACATACGCCGGCGATTTCGAAGATGTAGCCGATCTCGATACCATCGTCGCATGGACCGACGCCGAGGCCACCAACGGCATCCGCGACGACGGCCAGGATGTCGCGGGCACCATCAACGGCCTGCTGGCCACCGGCCGCGGCCGGACCCTCTCGGTGAACTCGGACTTCCTCGATGTCAAGTTCACCCTCGACGAGACCGCTTCCCAGACCCTCGGCGGGATCGACGCCTTCACCATCACCGGTGGCGGCGCCGACTTCCAGCTCGCCGCCGATGTGAACATCGCCGGCAAGGTCTCCATCGGCATCGCCGACATCTCGGCCCGCAAGCTGGGCAACTCGGACCTTGGCTACCTCAGCGACCTGGCATCTGGCAAGGACTTCAATGTTGTTGACGGCAACAACATCGACGACGCCCAGAAGATCGTCGCGGCGGCGATCGAGTCCGTTTCGTCCACCCGCGGCCGCCTGGGCGCATTCCAGAAGAATGTGGTCGGCACCACCATACGCTCGCTGGGCGTCGCCCTCGAGAACACAACCGCGGCCGAGTCCGTCATCCGTGATGCCGACTTCGCCGCCGAAACCGCGTCGCTGACCCGCAACCAGATCCTGGTGCAGGCCTCGACCAATGTGCTCTCGCTGGCCAACTCCCAGCCCCAGCAGGTCCTGGCCCTCCTCGGCTAAGACCCGCAACGCAACCTGAGTTGACAACTCCCCGCCCCGGGTCCCACCAGACCCGGGGCGTTTTTCTGCCCGAAAACAGCCCGGATTCCCGATGTTTTCACCGTGACCAGCGCCTCCCAAAGCCGAGCCG
>JBBDKK010000077.1:0-5183 GCA_040879395.1 Phycisphaerales bacterium | reverse complement strand
GAAGGCATCATCTATATAGGTCTGGCCGCCGGACCACCGGCCGCTGCCGGGCGAATCAGTCATCCAGCGAGATCGACTTGGGCCCCTGCTTGCCGGCGGTGCGCTCCATGTAGCCATCGCCCCGCTTCTCGTACTTGGTGAAGCCGAGGCGGTCGAGGTTCTCGTTGCTGAGCTGGCTCTTGCCCTTCATGTCCGACCACTTGCCCGCGATATTGGGCACCGTGGGCACGCGGTTGACCTTGCGGCCCTCGTGCTCGGTCAGCGCATCCTCGGTCATCTTCTGGACCAATTCGACATGCTCGCCGGTGCCCTGGCCCTCATCGTCGAGATATTCGTAGACATAGATCGGCATGCGATTGCTCCTCAAGGGGGAAACCCTCTGTACAACTATACGAGTCATCGGGCGGAATAGGTCGCTTCTGAAGGAGCGATTGGCGGGGGGGCGGCTGGGGAGCACGGCAAACGGGCGATATCGCCCGGGATTGGACGCCCGCATGACCGATCAGCCGAAGATCTGGCCGGAATCGGTGTCCTGCATCTTCCAGCCGTTGGCCCGGCAGATCTTTGAGAGCACGGGCCAGGCGAAGTCCTGGTTGTTGACGACGACCATGGCCTGCAGCAGCTCATCGTGGCCCATGGCGTACTCGATGGTGTACCCCGGGCCGTGGAGCACCATGGTGCCCAGCCGCTTGATCTCGGCCCCGTCGGGGGCGGTGTTGAACACAGCCAGGGCCGCGCAGAGTTCCTTGGGTGTGCCCAGGGGGGCGTTGCCCGCGCCGGGATCGTCGGGGTCGCGGGGGTTGATCATCACCAGGATGCGTTTACTCTGCTTGGCCATGGGCCCGTAAGGATAGCCGGGCGTGGGCGGGGCGTCGTCCTATTCCTCATCGTCCTCGTCGTAGCCCTCGGCCTCGTCGCGGGCGTCGAGCAGTTCGACGGCTTTTTTGAGCAGCAGACTCAACGGCACGGGCTTGAGCATGTACGCATCCACCCCAAGCGACTCGCCGTAGGCTTGGTGCCGCTTGCCCTCGTTGGCCGTCACCATGATGACGATGGGGGAGTCCTCCTTGCCCTTGATCTTTTCCAGTGCCAGGAATCCCGATCGCTTGGGCAACATCATGTCCAGGATGACGATATCCGGTGGGTCGAGTTCGCAGATGCGGACCGCCTCGTCGCCGTCCATCGCCGTGAGCGTCAGCGCGCCCTCGGACTGGAACGCGGCGTCGATCGAGTCGAGCACATCACGCTCGTCATCGACGATGAGCACCCGCACCTCTTCGAGCAGGCCCTCCGCCCCTTCATCGGACTGATCCCGGGTTTGTGTCTCGGTGTCGTTGATGCCCACGGCGTACTCCTGCGATGCGGCCGCGGCGAGAAGGCCGGGCGGCCTGGATATGAAAAGGATACCGCCTCCGGCCGGTGCGGTGGCACGGGTCACCGGAAGTGGGTGATGCCGTTCTCGGCCATGTAGGCGCGGTCCCGGTCTGACCGATCGACAAGGCGGCTCACCTCTTCATCGGTCATCCACGGGAGCTCTTCGAGCTTCCGGCGCAGGTGGCGGGGGAAGGGCTTGTTGAGCCGTTCGTGCCGGGGCCTGCTCTTCCAGATTCGGTGCATCCAGAGGTACTGTTCCGGCGCATTGCGAACGGATTGCTCAATTGCCCTGCGGTAGCGGGCGGTGATATAGAAAAGCGGGTCGGGACGGCCCTCCCAATCCTCTGGGTCGATGCGGTCGTGGATCTCGATGCGGTAGCGCATCGGGGCCGCGCCCATCGGGTCCACGGGCAAGCGACGGGCGCTGCCCACGATGACCCGGGCCCGGTGCTGGATGGCCAGAAGCCCGATCGACTTGTAGCTGGAGGTCAGGCGACCAAAGAAGGGCACCTGCAGGCCCCGGTCGCCGGCGTTCTGGTCCGCCACGAACGCGATCGACTCGCCCGCCGAGAGCAGGCCCGGCAGCTTGTGCATGGCCCCGAACTTGTCCACCAGCTCCAGCCCCCGGCGTGAGCGTGTGCTCCGCAGCCAGCGGTCCGCCGGGCGAAGGTCCAACGGGCGGTAGATCGCGTGCATGCGGAATCCCAGCAGGGCCATGGTGTATCCCAGCGCCTCCCAGTTGCCGCAGTGGCCGGTGAGCAGCAGCGCGGGCCGCTCATCGATCAGCGGCCGGATCACCCGGTCCAGCGATCCCAGCTCGACATAGTCCGTCCAGGCGTCCTCGGTCAGATAGCGCGGCAGCACCGCCAGCTCCATGCCCAGCATCGCCAGGTGCTCGTAGCCGCACATCACCAGCTCGTACCGCTCCTCGTCATCGAGATCGGGCATGGCGACCCTGAGGCGTTCGACGGCCCGATCCACCCGCGTGCGGTTGATGCGCGAGCCGCCGAACGACCGGCCCGCGGCCCGGGCCCCCCGGAGCAAGGTCGTCAGGGGCATGGCGTGGGCCCCGACCAGCAGCGAGCGCATGGCGGTGTACATCGCCGGCTGGATGAGCAGCGACTGAACCGCACTCAGCGGCGCGCGCGGGTCATAGCGGGACACCGTGGGCCTCGTGGCGGGCATGGGGGTCGTGTCCGATCCGGTTGGTTGGGGCGAGCTGCCGGCTCAGCCGGGGAAATCGCCGATGAGCGTGCGGAGACGGTTGGCGTTGAGCACGGGCATCGAGGTGGATTCGGCCTTGAGCAGCAGATCGTCGTAGCGGCGGATCTCCTGCTGCAGGCGGACATACTCCTGGATCGCCGCGACGGGGGCGTCCGGGCCGGGGGCCGGGGGCAGCACGGGCTTGGCGCCCAGCACCACGAAGTCGGTGTCACCGGCGATATCGTCCACCAGAATCCCGCCCCAGCGCTCGATCAGGGCTTCGAGCGTCTCACGCTCGAAGCGGGAGGCCACGCCGTCGCCGTCGATATCGAAGAGGCCATCGACCACGAACTTGTAGGTCTTGGTCGGGTCGTAGACCGCGTTGGCGATCACATCGCCGCGGACGATCGGGTTGCCCTCCGACGAGCTGATGATGCGGGCCCGCGAGAAGGACTGGTCCACGCGGATGATCTCCACGACGGCCTTGCCCTGCGGATACTCGCCGGTGATCGGGTCCTCGCGGATGTCGGTGGCGTCGTCGTACACGGCGAAGGTCATGCCCAGCACGGCCTTGTCGTTGCGGCCGATCGAGAGCATCACCTCGTTGTCGATGGGGTTGACCTGGTTGATCTGGCCGTCCACCAGGGCTTCTTCGCTCAGCGGGGTCACACGGTCGGCCCCTCCCTCGCCAAGCAGGCGGGCGATCTGGTCCTGAAGGACGATGTTCTCTTGCACCAACTCGTCGTTGGCACTCTCCAGCCGCTGCACGCGAGTGGTGAAATCGACCCGATCGGACTCGATCCGCTCTGAATAGCGATTCTCGATGTTCTGGACGCCCTCAAGAAGCTGCTGGTTGGACCGGGCGTACGAGCTAACCTCGTCCTGCATCCCGCCTGCGGAGGCCTCGAACTGCGACTCGATGTCCGCCACGCGGGCCGCCTCGGCCTGGGCGTACTGCTGGGCCTCGCGCCGCTCCTGGTCGGCGATGGCCAGTTGCTCACCGAGCGTATCGATGCGGCCTTGCATGCCCTCGATCAGACCGATCAGCGAACCCTCCTCCGTCCCCTCGATCGAAGCGAGCCGCTCACGGAGTTCGGGCATGGTCATCGAAGCGTCGCCGGCGATGGTCTGCATCAGCTCGGACTTGTTCGTCGCCAGGTAGCCAACCACGGTCTTGCGCTCACGGGTGGCCTCATCGCGGATCGCGCGGATCGCCGCGTGCTCACGCTCCTGCGAGGACACGAACTCCCGCACGCCCTCGTTGGCCACATCAAGCTCGCTGCGCGCGCTCTGGGCGTTGCCGTAGAAGACCATGGTCGTCACGAACAGGCCCAGGGCCAAGGCCCCGAGGATGGTGATGGTGACGGCGACGCCGACGCTGGCTCCGGTGCGGGCTGCCATATGTACAAACTCCCGTGCTGTGGTCTTCCGCCCCGCCGCGTATCGAATCCGCGGCCCGCGGGACCAGTCGTTTCTGCGTGTTCTACTGCTGCTTGCTCAAAGATGCCTTCTGAGGGATCGCCGCCCACGAAAACGGCGGTTACGCATCGGCAAGAAACCCCGGCTCGTCCCGAACCGGGCCCGTCTGTATTCGATCGGTATGCCCGATCGGTTCGCCACAATCGCCCCACCGGGGCCAAAGCGCCGGGCAGTATAGCAGATACCCCGGTTTGCGGCTCCCACCAACGGTCTCAAACCACCAACTCCGCCTCACTCGGGCCCCGGAGCGCAAGTTCTTCCAATTCACCCATACTTTTTCCGTACCGCTCATGTAGCCGGTAAGCCCGTGTGCAGATTTCACCCGCCGGTCCAAGCACGCCACGCCCCCGCCGGGTATGGTGAACACTCACTGATGCATTCACTCTCTCAGTGAGATCTGACCTGATCATTTTTATTGGAGAGAACCCCTTATATGGGGCTTATCTCGCATGATGACCCGCGTATTGATTCATTGTGTTCTTGAGCGACGCACCTCAAGACTTTCCCCTATTTTTTTCGGATTTTGTACAATCCATGCCGCCCTTCTCGACCGGGCGGAGATGCTCTATACACTCGTCCCAGTAACTCTCTCAAGCCGTTCGAGGGGCTACCAGCCCTCTGCATGCCAGGGGAAACCCACTTTATGAACTTTGTAAAAATGACCCGGCCCGTACGCCCGGACGATTTCGAACTCATCGAAGCCGTACCGGGACTCATCGGGGTCGCCCGCGATCAGGATCTCAAGCTCTTCTGGAGCACCCGGTCGTTCGACCGGATCTCGCCCAACGGCGAGTTCGGGCAGGACCCGGCGGGCTCCACGCTCGATGATTTCCTACCCCAATCCGCCGCCCGTGAACGCGAGCAGATCCACCGTGAGGTCATGAGCACCGGCCAGCACGCCAGCCATTACCAGTTCCTGGCGGACCATCGACTCATCTGCACCGTCTTCCCGCTCGACGAGGCCGCCTTCGGCCACCGAGGCGTGCTGGCCGTGCTCGTCGATGCGCCCGTCGAGGCAACCCCCGGGGCCGGCCCCGACACCCCGGTGCTCTCCTCGACCTCGCTCAATCGGTTCAGCGCCCTCTCATCGCGCGAGCTGGAGGTTCTGCACTACATCGCCCGCGGCA
>JBBDKK010000076.1:0-5208 GCA_040879395.1 Phycisphaerales bacterium | reverse complement strand
GTCGAGGGCGAGCCCGTCAACCAGGGCGTCTGGCTCAACTGGCAAGCCCTGCGATCCGACCTGCTCGCCTCGGTCGAGGATGTCCTGCCCGGATCATCGCTGGTGCCCGTGCCGGGGAGCGCCAAGGGCGACCCGCCCGGCGATTACCAGCTCGCCACCATCCCCGCCGCCTTCGTCCCCCCGCCGGCGGCCATCGATGTCCCGTGGACTTGGTCGCCCGCCACCGCCGGGCTCCTGGTCACCTGGATCGCCATCCTCGCAACGATCATCGCCGTGGGCGCGGTCCTCCGCGCCGCGATCGTCCTCTCCCAGCGACGCGGCCGCTTCGTCTCCGCCGTCACGCACGAACTCCGCACCCCCCTGACCACCTTCCGCCTCTACTCACAGATGCTCGCCGACGGCATGGTCACCGATGAGCAGGTCCGCCGCGACTACCTCACCACCCTCAAGCGCGAGAGCGAACGCCTCACCGGCATCGTCGAGAATGTCCTCGAATACGCCCGCCTCACCCGCCAGCGGGCCGGCCGCGACAAGCCCGCCGGCGTCCAGACCCTCTCGCCGGGCGCCCTCGTCGCCCGCTTCCGCCCCGCCCTGGCCCGCAGGGTCGGCCAGAGCAACCTCGATCTGGTGGTCTCGATGGACCTCGACGCCCACCAGGACCGCACCGTCACCGTCGATCCCCACGGCGTCGAACGAATCATGATGAACCTCATCGAGAACGCCTGCAAATACGCCGCCCCCGCCGAGGACCCGGCCGACGACGGGCAGCCCGGGTCCGGTTCCACAGAAGACTTCGACACCCGCATCCACCTTGATGTGGGGGTTCGCGACGATAACTTGGAGCTGCTCGTGGCCGATCACGGCCCCGGAATCGCCCCCGGCGAGGGATCACGAATCTTCGGCGAGTTCCAGCGCGGCAGCCGCGGACTGGGCAACGCGCGATCCGGGCTCGGCCTGGGCCTGGCCCTCTCCCGCGGCCTGGCCCGCGAAATGGGCGGCGACCTGAACCTCACCCGCCGCCGAAACCACGGGGCCGAGTTCCTGCTCACGATCCCGCTTGACGAAGCATGATCGAAGGGTGGCCCGACGGAGCCGTCCGCGGCTCTTTCGGGTACGAGCGTCACCAGAACCTCACCAAGACCCCCTCCGCCTCGCTTCACTTGGCACCTCCCCCGCAGACGCGGTGGAGGCGAGGGCTCTTTCAGCCATCCGCCGCAAAGCACGCCCACGCCTCACCCTCAAGAATCGCCTGATCCGGGTTGATCGCCTCTGATGCGTCCATTCCCTCGCGCCGGCGCGAAACCGCCGCCCGGATCGAGTCATCCGGGTCCGCCCTCACAATGGGCACATCGGATCCGAACAGCAGGTCAACCCCCGGCTCAAGCCCCGAGGCCATCAGGTCCCGGATCGGCAGCACCCGATCCAGCCGATCCGGGATCGCCCGCCCCAGTGCCTCGATATCGGCGAGCAGGTGGCACGGCTGCAGCGATGCGGTCACGCCCAGTTCCTTGAACCGCGGCACATCCGCAGGATCGATCACCTCCGCGTGCTCGATCCTGCAGCCGCTATGGGCGGTCCCCGTGCGTTCGACGGCGTCCAATACCGCCCGTACTGCGGCGTCCCCGATCGCGTGGGCCGCCACCGGCAGCCCGAGGGCCCGGCATTCGAGCAGCGCGGTCTCGATCCCGTCGTGGGTCATCATCGGCGTGCCGCAGGGTGTCTCGCGATGTCCGTCGGCGAAGGGCGAGAGCATCCATGCCGTGCGTGAACTCAGTGTCCCGTCCACGAAAATCTTTCCCCCTCCAAGCGTCACCGCGTCGCCTCTCCAGCCGTCGCTGGCCCGGATCGTCTCCGTCAGGTCGTCCATCAACGGAAACAGCGTAAACCGCATGGATACCTCGCCGGACGCGACCAGGTCGCGCAGTACGCCACCAAGCCACGGCTGGGCCTTGAGATCGTGGACCTCCACGAAACCCATCGCCGCCAGATGCCCGCACGCCTGCCGGACTAGCCCGGCCCGTTTCGCCGGTTCGGGCTCGGGCACGGCGTCCCACATTTTGAGGGCCGCGTGCTCGATCAGCAGCCCCGTGGGCTCGCCGTCGTCATCCAGTTCCACCCGCCCCGAATCCACGCTCGTCCCGGCGTCGATCCCGGCATGGGCCAGCGCCGCCGAGGAGGCCACCATCGCGTGGTAATCGAAACACCATGCCACCACCGCCCGCCCGCCGCCGGCGTGGTCGAGTTCGGTGCGCTTCGGCCAACGCGGATCGGCCCACCCGTCCGGGCGTGCCCCGTGCGCCAGCACCCATTCGTCCCCGCCGAGTGTCTTCGCCCGCTCGGCGATCAAACCGATCATCTCTTGACGATCCGTGCAGCCGCTCAGGTCCACCATCGACAGCGACCGCCCGAGCTGGAAAAGGTGCGCATGGGCCTCTCGCAGGTTCGCCGGGCGAGGGTTGGTGGTCGATCCGGTCACGACACGCCGCCGAAGAGAGCCGCGATGACATCCTCGGCCTCCTGCGCGCTGCCGATCGGCGAGGGCATTTCCACACGCACCACCCCGAACCGGGCGCGCACATCGAAACCAAGGTCATCGATCCCCACCGCAATCGGGTCCTCGATATCCACCTTCGCCAGCAGCTTGCACACCTCACGAAGGGCGTCGCGGTCGCTGTTGAGTCTGCGGCACAGCCCCGGCAACGCGTCGATCAGTAGGTTGGGTGCCTCGATCTGCTCCTGGCTCACCACCGAGCCCGAATCGACCTTCACGAAACTGATCGACCCCCGCGCCCACACCGGCAGCGGCTGGCGCATGTGATACGCCATGAACCGGTCCGTCGCCTCCCCCTCGGGCTCCTCATCGAGCATCAGACTCACCCGCAGGGGTGCATCGAAGCTGTCCTCGGGCACCACCATCACGATGTCATCGCCCTCGAACATCTCATGCTCAACGCCCAGGACCAGCGATCCCGCCCGCGGATCCACGATATAGAGCACCGGCGTGGGTGTGCCGTCGACCAGCAGCGTGCCGGTGGTGTGCCCCCGCAACAGCCCCAGCGCGTGCGTCAGCGGATCGTGATGTTCGGTTCCATCGATACTCATGCGTGTGCTCGCTCCTGTTCCATCCGTGCCCAGACCCCGCTCACCGCCCAGATCGGCCCGGGATCGGCCTTGTCCTCGCATACCCCGATCCGTTTCTGATACCACCGCACCGGCACCCATCGACCGTGTTTATAGCCCGCCGGATCGATCTCGCCAATCGCGCTCATCCCCACAGATTCGTGCAGCCGCTCGCTGGCCGGGTTGGGGACCGAGACCCCGGCGATGGCGACCCGGAACCCCTGCTCTCCCAGCACGGCAAAGAGCCGCCGGTAGAGCATTCCCCCCACGCCCCGACCGCACGCCTCGGGCACCAGATAAATCGCCGTCGCCACCGTCCACAGGTACGCCTCGCGCGGATTCCAGCTCGAACCCCGCGCAAAGCCCAGAAACGCGCCGGAATCGCCCTCCGCCACCAGCCACGGGTACCGCTCGCCCGCCCGCCGCCAATCGCCGAGCACCTCCGTGGCGTCCGTCAGGGCCGTCGAGAAATGCGCCACCCCGGATTCAATCTCGCGATTGAGCACGCCCGCGATCTTGGGGGCATCTTCGGCGGTCATGAGTCGGATCTTCATCGTCGATGCACTCCTGCCCGCCCCGGCGGCGGCACAGGCATCATATCAGACCCGGAAGATCGAACCGAGCTTCTTGCCCAGCATCATCGACGCCCCGAAGAGCGTGATCGTCAGCAGCGTCATGCCCCACACGCCCATCGCCGACGCGATATAGATCCCGTCGCCCAGGCGGTTGGTGAACTCGAAGATCATCTTGGTGATCGGGAAGTGGTCGCTCCGCTGGGCCAGGATCAGCGAATCGCTGACCTCCAGCATCGAAAAACTGAACACCAGCAACCCCCCGGCGATCAGGTTCGCCATGATCAGCGGCACGATCACCTTGCGGACCGCCTGCACCCGCGTCGCCCCCAGGTTCACCGCCGCCTCCTCCAACTCGCCCGAGGTCTGCTCAAGCCCGGAGACCGTCGAACGCACGATGTAGGGCAGGCGCCGGATCGCGTAGGCGATCACCAGCAGCGGGAAGGGGTTGGGGTCCTCCCCGAAGACCTGCAGCGTCCCTTCGAGGATGTCGCCGGTGCCGAAAGGCCACCGCAGGGTCATCGCCACATAGCCAAAGGCCATCACCAGCCCCGGCACCGCCAGCGGCAGCATGCACAGGGCATCGAGCAGCCCGCGGCCCCGGATCGTCGTCCGCACAATCAGGTAGCCGATCAGCACCCCGAAACCCATGTTCAGCACCATCGCGATCAGCGAAAGCACCAGCGAGTTCTTGATCGAGTTGAACGACTCGGGCGCGGTCAGGGCCTCGTTGAAGTGGCTCAGCGTCAGCTCCTTGGGGAGCACGCTGGCGTACCACGCCCCCGGCTCGGCCAAGCTGGTGAGCACCACCCCGATGTGCGGCAGAATGGCCAGGATCACCACGAACCCGAACGCCGCCGCCGCCAGCCAGCCCCACAGCCCGGTCAACGCGACCTCACCGCCCGCACGCGACGCCTTGGAATACATCGCGTAGCCCTTGCGCCCGAAAATGAACTTGCCCAGCAGATAGAACGCCACCGCCGAAACCAGCAGCACCATCGTCAGGGCGTACGGCTCGGCGTTGTTCTGGACATCCTTGAGGCCGTAGAAAATCTGCACGCTGGTGACATCGTAATAATCGAACATCAGCGGCGTGCCCAGCTCGGTGAAGCTCCAGATGAACACGATCGTCGCCCCCGCGAACAGCCCCGGGCGGATCAGCGGCAGCGTCACCTTGAAGAACCGCCGCCATCCCCCGGCACCTAGGTTCTCCGCGCTCTCGCCCAGCGCCGGGTCCAGGTTGGCAAGCGAAGCCGTCGCGTTAAGATAGATGATCGGGTACAGATGCAGGGCCATCACGATCACCACGCCCCAGAACTTGGCACCCCCGCCAAGCACATCCCAGTCCGTCCCCAGCATCGCGTTGAGCGCACCCTCACGCCCCAGAAGGGCCCGGATGCCGATGGCGCCCACGAACGGCGGCAAGATCAGCGGCACCAGGATCGAGGCGTTGAGGATCTTCTTGCCCGGGAAGCTGAATCTCGCCGACAGCACCGCCAGCGGCAGGCCATCCATC
>JBBDKK010000075.1:0-5244 GCA_040879395.1 Phycisphaerales bacterium | reverse complement strand
TTCCACGCCGCCGCCCACAAGCATGTGCCGCTGATGGAGGACCACCCGGCCCACGCCGTGACCAACAACCTGTTCGGGACCAAATCCATCGCCGACGCCGCCGTGGCGGTGGGGGCCGAGCGGTTCGTGCTGATCTCGTCGGACAAGGCCGTCAACCCCGTCAATGTCATGGGCGCGACCAAGCGCCTGGCGGAGATGTATGTGCAGTCGCTGGCGGCGATGCCCGGGATCGAGACCCGTCTGAGCATGGTCCGCTTCGGCAATGTCCTCGGCTCGGCCTGCTCGGTCCTGCCCATCTGGGCAGACCAGATCGCCGCCGGACGCCCGCTGACCGTCACCGATGAACGCATGACAAGATACTTCATGACCATCCCCGAGGCCGCCACGCTGGTCATGCAGGCCGGGGCCATGTCCGGCAGCGGCTTCGGCGGGATCGTTGCCGGTCACTCGGGCGAAGTCTTCGTCCTGGACATGGGCGAGCCCATCGAGATCTTCCAGCTCGCCAAACGCTTCATCCGCGCCTGCGGCTACGAGCCCACGATCGGCCGGCCCATGGGCCTCAGCGCCGCGCCCAACACCGTCCCCATCGTCCTCACCGGCGCCCGCCCGGGCGAAAAGCTCTACGAAGAACTGAGTTATGACGCCCAGGGCCTGATGAAGACCAGCCACCCGGGCATCTACGCCCTCGACGAAGAGACTGATATCCGCAAAACGACGATGAATGACCTGATCGCTTCCATGGACACGGTCCGCCGCAGCCAGTCCCGCAAGGCGGTGCTCGAGCAGATCGCACGCTTCATCCCGACGATGGGCACGGCGGTGCGTTCGGTGTCGGCGGCGTGAATAAGGGTAAGATCGAGCTGCGCACCCCGATCGATTCGGATTTCGAGATCATCTTCTCTATGTGCCAGGACCCGGCCGGCAACGCGATGTCGATGGTGTATCCACTGTCGCGAGAACAGTTCGAGGCGAGATGGAACAGTACACCCCAGAGCCCGCACGAAGTCGCCAGAATAATCCTGCTCGATGGCGTCGTTGTTGGCAAGGTCAGCAGCTTCATCGTCGAAGACGAGGTCCATGTCGGCTACCTGATCGCGCGTGATCACTGGGGAAGGGGGATCATGAGCGAAGCACTGTGTCAGTTCGTGCGGCTTGTCGAGCACCGCCCGCTGATGGCCCATGTCGCAAGCAGCAACACCGGCTCGCGCCGCGTGCTGGAGAAGTGCGGCTTCATCCTCATCGACGAGCGTGAATCGCCCGAGACCGAGCGGTATATGGCGTGCATCGAGGCGATCTACGAGCTGCGGTAAGTCAGCGGGATTCCCGAATCCGCGCGTTTCGAAACTCCACCGTCAGCGGCTCCTCGCGTCCACCCACATCGTGCACCTGGAACCCGATATGCCCCGTCGCCGTCATCGCGTCGAAGATCTCTGCGGCGGGCACGCCGTTGATCCAGGTGCGGATGATGTCGCCGTGGGCGACCACGCGGACGGTGTTCCATTCACCCGGCCTGAACGCGCGCCGGGGCGAGGGTGTCGTGTGTAGCGGGTGGAGCCAGCCGCGTCGGCGTTCGTCGTAGATGCCACCCGTGTAGGCGCGGGGCTCGGGATCGACCTCGATCTGGTAGCCGCGGAGATTGCCGTCGCGGTTGTCGACGCCGCCCATGACGGCGGAGCGGATCTGCACGCCCGAGTTGAGATCGGGATGGACGCGGACCTCGTAGATCAGCTCGAAATCGCCGTACTCTTGGACGGTCGTATAAAAGGTATTGGGCGAGTTGGGGACGCTGGTGCCGGTGAGCACGCCGCCCTGCATGGTGTAAGTGGCGCGCCCGCCTCGGATGAGCCAGTCGGCTTCGGTCGTGTCCTCGAAGAGGCGTGTCCACGGGCCGGGTGTTAGCGCGGGCGAGTCTTGCAGCGGGGCGATCCACGCGTTGTGGTAGCGGACCGGGCCCTCGGCGGCGGACACATGGCTCTGCAGCACGAGCGGGCCGATCATGCGGCCGAACCCCTCGCCGGGCGCTTCGCCGCCCGCCTGCTGCGACCCGGTGGGGTGGGGGAGTTCGACATCGTCGTGCACCAGCCGCCCGTTCCAATAGACCGTGGCGCGGGCGTTGGCGGTCTTGTTGCCTTCGCGATCAAAGCGCGCCGCCCGGAACCAGATGTCGTAGGCCTGCCACTGCCCGGGCCCTCGCGACGCGTTGGAGTCCGCGGCTTTGAGGTTGTAGAACGCGCCGGCCTCGTTGGGCTCCAGCGGATCATCGCCGCGCATGGTGCCCAGCACTTGCAGCTCGTACTTGCCCTGCAGGTACACGCCGCTGTTGCCGGCCATCTGCCCCGCGCCGCCGGGCGGCGCGAGCCACTCGATGTGGATGCGGGCATCGCCGAAGGAGGTGGTCGTGGCGAGGTCGCCCGAGCCGTCGCCGACGGTCATGTAGCCGGGCGCATTGAGCAGGTCGTCCTGCGTCATGTTGTCGCCCGGGTAGGGGCTGTTGACATAGCGCATGACCGCCCCGGTGGAACGCCCGATGAGCGTGACGCCGTCCGCGGGCGGGAGGATGCCGAGCCCGACGCCGTGTTCGGTTGGGTCGATGGGTAGGCCCGCGATGGATGACTCGGGTGCACCGTTGGGTATCTGGTTAAGCGTGTACCAAGCTTCGGTGGACCAGATGGGCTCGCCGGTTTCGCTTTCAAGATCCGCGACGATGTGGTAGACGCGGCCGGGTTCGAAATCGTCGATGTGAAGACGCAGTGAGTTCAGTGAATAGCTGGAAATACCAGACACCGAGTGCGACCGTTCATCAACCTTTGGGCCGCCATAGCGTGCCGTTGGTTCATAACGCCATGAGGATACGAAGAAATTGCTCGGATCGAGCATCATGTCTATATCGCATCTCTGGGTAAATGCGATGTCAAAACCCGCGTTGTATGCTCGAACAGTCATGAACTCGAAGACGCGCTCCCCATTCGGCACCAGCCGCTGCAACCCAAACTGCGTCCCCCGCCAGTTCCAGTTCCCCCCGGCTCCGATCCCCGCGACGATCAGCGAGCCGTCCGGTGCCCACGCCATGCGGTTCACGCCCGATTCGAGCCCCTGCGTGAAGCGGAACAATGCACCTTGTAGTTGCCCGTTGACCCGCTCAAGGAACACCCGGCGCACGCCCCCGGCGGTCAGCTCGCCCACCAGCATCTGCCCCTTGAACGGCCCGGAAGTGATCGCCACCGGCTGCGTTGGCGAGTTGACCACCTCATTCTGCGGCAGCCACACCGCCGGCGGTGTCCGCGGGCGATCGCTGTACACGCTCGGGTGCCCACCCTCGGGGAATCGCTCCGCGAGCTTGGGGACGAAGTTGGTCCAGTTGTAATGCCCGTAGAACCGGCCGGGGATGAGTTCGGCCAGGGTTGACGCGGGCATCCAGGTGCCCTGATTATCGAGGTAGATCAGCGCACCGTCGGGCGTGACCCCCAGCCCGTTTGGCGTGCGCAGCCCGCCGGCGATGATGTGAGCCGTGTTGGCCTCGATGTCGATCTCGACCAGCCCGCCGCGCATGGGTCCGTTTGGCCCGGCGTTGTCGTCCATGCCCTCCCAGTTGGGCGGGGCCATGGCGGTGGAGAGCGCGGTGTAGAGCTTGCCGTGGTGGTGCACCAGCCCGAAGGCGAACTGGTGGTAGTTCCACCCCTCCCAGCCCTCGGCGACCAGCTCGTGTGTCTCGAAGTAGCCGTCGCCATCGGTGTCGCGCAGGCGCTGGACGCGTTTGCGGTGGGCGACATACAACTCGCCGTCGACCACGCACAGCCCCGTGGGCTCGTACAGATCCGTCGCGATCTCCTCGACCACGATGTCCGCCGAATCCTCGGCGTCGTAGTTGAGGATGGCGTACAGCTTATCAGGCGGCTTGGAGTCGATGTCGGGCAGTTCGCGGTCGTCGCGCTGCAGCGGGTCGAAGGTGCCGACCACCAGCCGCCCATCGGGCAGGAAGCACATCGCCCCGACCTTGGGCTCAAAGCCCTCGGGGCGGATGGTGGTCAGGTCCCAGCCGGGATGCACCCCAGTCAGTGCCCGCCGATCGCCCGGGCGGGTCTGGCCCGCGATCCGCTTGATGCCCGGCGAGGTCACCCGCGTCATGTCCCGCTCAGCCCGTAGGTTGGCGCTGGTGATGGTCGTGAAATCCAGCGCCTCCTCATGCCGCCATTCCAGCAGCAGCCGCCGCCCGCCGCCCGCGTCGAAATGCTCGATCCGCAGCGGGTACGCCCCGGGTTCGAGCGTGATCGGCTCGCTGAGCTTCTGGGTCGGGCCGTGCAGCCCGTCGTGGTCGATGATCACTTGCCCGCCGATGGATAGTCGGCTGCCGTCATCGGAAGTGAGCATGAAGGTGTATTCGCCGGGCACCTCGACCACCAGTTCCGCGATCACCTGCGAGACAAACGGCGCGAGAGCGCCCCCGAAGCCGTCGTTGCCGAAATCGATCGCGGGGCGCAGCTCGTCGAGATTGGGCGTCTGATCGCGTTCAAGTGCCGGTATGGCATCGAGTTGCGCATCGACCTGATACACCCGCAGCGTGACGCCGGGGTCGGTGCTCTGTGCAACCGCACAGACCGCCAGAAGTCCCTGAATCAGCAACAACAACGGAAATCTGGCGTTCAGCATGGCCCGATGGTACCGCAAAGCCCGAATCCTCGCAGCCAGCGGGACCCGCACGCCGGTAGAAATATTTTTGATCAAATGCCAAACATTCGCCTTGACATCCGTTTGGGTTCTGGTAACCTGTAGGGCATGATGCCCAAAGTACGAAGCTTTCTGCTCCAGGGGATCGACGCGCAGGTCGTGGAGATCGAGGTCGATCTGGATGACACACAGTTGCAAAGGGAGGTCGTGGTGGGCCTCCCTGATGCCGCCGTGCGTGAATCGCTCGAACGGGTCCGCTCGGCCATGGCCAACACCGGCTATCCCATGCCGCCCGGCCGGACCCTGATCAACCTCGCCCCCGCCGATGTCCGCAAGGAGGGCCCGATGTACGACCTCCCCATCGCGGTGGGGGTCCTCTCGGTCATGGGCGTCATCCATCAGCCCGCCCGGTCTCCGTCCCGGCGGGCCGCCGGAACGCCGAGGCAATCACGCCAGTTAGTCGGTGCGGGTGCGGGAGGGGGAGCAAGTGCGGGAAGCAGGGGAGGATTCGTCCCGGGAGCGGGATTCGGGTCGGGTTTCGGGGCCGAAGGAGAGAGCGGCCCCGCGACCCCCCCCCCC
>JBBDKK010000074.1:0-5261 GCA_040879395.1 Phycisphaerales bacterium | reverse complement strand
CCCCCGGGGGGGGGGGGGGGTGGGGGGGGGGGGGGCCCGGGCCTATGATGGTTACCCGACGCGTCGTGCGGCTGGGGAATCACGCATCGGCGGCGTAAGTGGTGGATTGATAAGCCCTTGATGGGCTTGTCCACGGCTGCGACCGCGACGGAAGGAAAACTGAATCCATGCCACTGCCTCCAGTAGAGAAGACCCAGATCATCAAGGACTTCGCCCGCAAAGAGGGCGACTCGGGATCACCCGAGGTGCAGATCGCGCTGCTGACGGCGCGCATCAAGCAGGTGGCGACGCACCTGCGCGGGAACAAGGGCGATGTCCATAACCGGCGCGGGCTGGTGATGATGGTCTCCAAGAGGAACCGTTTGCTTCGGTACCTCGCCAAGAAGGACCACAACGCGTACCTCGACACGATCAAGCGTCTGGGACTGCGTAAGTAAGAGCTGATATTCGCCCCGCGTGTTCGAGAGATCACGCGGGGCTTTGTTGTAAGCGACCGGGCGATGGCGTCCGGATCGTGTCAAAGCAACCCGGACCCATTGAGAGCGGCAGTGGACGCGGGGCAGCACGGACGCATCGACGGATGCGGCGCCCGGTCTGCCCGACGCCTTCTGCCTCTCAAATCCGTGAGGATGGGTTCTCCATGCTGGCGATGCGTGCGGCGGGCCATTGTGACCCGGCGGCGGATCACATGCGGCGACCTCACGGCCGCGACGGGCGCGATGCACGCGTCCGAGAGATACGGAAGGCAAAGAACATATGACAATCAAGAACAAACCGGTCGTGGTCGAGAAGGAAATCGGCGGACGCATGATGCGGATCGAAACGGGCCAGATCGCCAAGCTCGCCTCGGGCTATGTGCTGATGAGCCACGGGGAGACCGAGGTGGGCTGCTCGCTGATGCGGGCCGATCCGCGCCCCGGCCTGGACTTCTTCCCGATGCAGATCGACTACCGCGAGAAGCTCTCGGCGGGCGGCAAGTTCCCCGGCGGGTTCCGCAAGCGGGAGGCCGCGCCCAACGAGAAGGAAATCCTCACGATGCGGATGATCGACCGGCCGATCCGCCCGCTGTTCCCCGATGGGTTCATCGAGGAGATCCAGATCCAGGCGTGGGTGATGAGCCACGACGGCGAAAACGACGCGGATGTGATCTCCGGTTCGGCCGCCTCGGCGGTGCTGGCGATCAGCGACGCCCCGTTCGAGGGGCCCACGGCCACCGTGCGCGTGGGTCGGATCTTCACCGAGGACGGCGTGATGCACATCATCAACCCGACCAACTCGCAGCTGGCTTATTCCGATCTTGATCTGGTGATCGCCGGGCACAAAGACGGGATCAACATGATCGAGGTCGGCGCGGCCGAGATCCCCGACGACGAGATGCTCGCGGCCATCGAGTTCGGTTACGAGCAGGGCGTCAAGCCGGTGCTGGAACTGATCGACGAGCTGGTCTCCAAGGTCGGCAAGGAGAAGCGGCTGGGCGACTACATGAACTTGGTCCCCGACGATGTGATGGCCGAGGTCACCAAGCTCGTCGAGAAGGAGCTGACCGAGGCCCGCCAGATCAAGGGCAAGGCCGAGCGGGGCGACCGGGTCCGCGAGATCAAGTCGGCGATGCTCAAGGAGCACTTCCCGATCAACGACCAGGGCACACCCGCCCAGTGGGAGGCCTCCAAGCAGCGCAAGAGCCACGCGAGCGAGGCGTTCAGGAACCTCGAAAAGAAGATCACACGCAAGCTGATCATCGAGAAGAAGCAGCGTGCCGACGGTCGCGGGTTCGATGAGATCCGCCCCCTGGAGATGGAGGTCGGCAAGTTCGCCCGGACCCACGGCTCTGCGATGTTCCAGCGCGGCGAGACCCAGTCGCTGGTCACTTGCACCCTGGGCACCGGCCGCGACGAGCAGGTGGTCGACGGGCTGATGCCCGAGTACAGCAAGAAGTTCTACCTGCACTACAACTTCCCCCCGTTCTGCGTGGGCGAGGCCGGGCGGATCATGGGCCCGGGCCGGCGTGAGATCGGCCACGGCGCCCTGGCGGAGCGATCGCTGCTGGGCGTCCTGCCCGGGGCCGAGGACTTCCCCTACACCATCCGCCTGATCTCGGACATCACCGAATCCAACGGCTCCTCGTCGATGGCCTCGGTCTGCGGCGGCTGCCTGGCGCTGATGGACGCGGGCGTCCCGATCACCAACACCTGCGCCGGCATCTCCGTGGGCCGCTTCACCGATGAGAACGATGCGAACGAGGTGTTCGTCACCGATATCATCGGCGAGGAGGACTTCTTCGGGGATATGGACTTCAAGGTTTCGGGCACCCGCGACGGCATCACCGGGATCCAGCTGGACCTCAAGGCCCGCGGGCTAGTGATGGACCAGATCAAAGTGATCTTCGCGCAGGCCAAAACCGGCCGCATGCAGATCATCGAGGAGATGGAGAAGGTCATCCCCGCGCCGCGTGAGAAGACCAGCAAGTACGCTCCGATGATGATCCAGCTCAACATCGATGTCGAGAAGATCGGCAAGCTCATCGGCCCCGGCGGCAAGACCATTCGCGCGCTGCAGGACAAGTACAATGTCAACATCGATGTCGAGGACGACGGCACCGTGATGGTTTCCTCGACCAACCGCGAGAATGTGGAGAACGCCGAGGCCGAGATCGGCGCGCTGTGCGAGGATGTCCGCCCCGGGACTATTTACGAGGGCAAGGTTGTATCCACCAAGGATTTCGGCGCGTTTATCGAGATCGCCCCCGGGACCGACGGCATGTGCCACATTTCCGAGCTTGCCGACGGCTATGTCGAGAATGTCCAGCAGGTCGTCAAGATCGGCGACATGGTCCGGGTGAAGGTCATGCAGGTGGACGATCAGGGGCGGATCAAGCTCTCGATCAAGCGTGCCGACCCCAACTGGGAAGAGGGCAAAAGCGAGGAGCGCCGACCCCGCCCCGAGGGTCACGGCGGCGAGAGCAACGATCGCGACCGGGACGAGAACGACCGCGAAGGGGACGATCGCAAGCCCCGTCGTCGCCGCGGTGGAAAATCGCGTCGCCCCGAGGATTCGGCTGAAAAGGCGTCCGCAGAGTAAAAACGCCCGTCCGAGCGGCGTTTCGGGCGATTCGTTGAAACTTTATGGCCCACCGGCGGATTTCCTGCCGGTGGGCTATTTGACGCGCGGTCAGTTTCTGGTATGCTGGGCGGTATTGAGCCGCCGAGTTCTCGTGAGCGGTTCATGCGGGTGTTCCACCGATTACCCGCTTCCAACTCAACGCCACCAGCCGCCCAGGGGACTCAATGGGCGTTTGGTCGGTCAAGGCCCGCGGGATAGGGGTCCCGCGCGTCCTTGGATGCGTGCGATGTATGTCGCATCCACGCATGCCTGTAACAGGCCGACAGAGCTGGGTATTTGCGGAGGGTCCAACCACGGACCCGGGGGATACTGCGATGACGGATAATCAATCCAAGACCGATGAGGGCAGGCATCAGGAATCCGCGCGCGGATCCGACCGATTCGAGGAAGCGACGGGCATCGTCAAATGGTTCGATCCCCGCAAGGGCTTCGGGTTCATCATCGGGCCCGACGGGCAGGACATCTTTGTGCATTTCACCGTGATCGACGGCGACGGCTTCCGCGTGCTCAAGGACGGCTCGAGTGTCGAGTACGATGCCGAGAAGAACGACAAAGGCTGGCGGGCCACCAAGGTCCACCGCAGCAAAGCCGAGTCCGACTCGGAGCCCGAGGCCGAGCAGGACGCCCCTGAGGTCGTCGTGCCCCGACGGACCTACTCCCGCACCCCGCGCCGATAAATCACGCCATCTCCGGCCACCCTCGGCGGGCAGGGTTCTTACCATCCACCGGCTCCGGGGGCGGTGCGGTTTTTGATCGACCACGCCCGGTGGGGCCGCGGGAGTGGCACGGTTGAACACGATTTCCATGGTCTGGATTCTCATTGCGCTAGCCGCTGGCATGGTCGTCGGCGGCGCGGCAGCGTTCATGTACGCCGCGCGCCGGGTGCGGGTGTCGATCGCGCGGGTGCACAAGGCCCAGAAGCGGGCGCAGGCCGCCGAGCGGCTCGCCGAGATCGGGTCCATGACCGGCGGGCTGGCCCACGAGATCAAGAACCCGCTCTCGACCATCGGCCTCAACGCCCAGCTCCTGACCGAGGCGATCGAGGACCTGCCCATCGAATCGGCGGAGCGGTCGCGCCTGGTCCGACGGATCGAGGCCCTTGGCCGCGAGACCGAACGCCTGCGGGGGATCCTCGAGGACTTCCTCGAATATGCCGGTGAGCTGCGGCTGAGCATACAGCAGGAGAATATCAACACGATCGTCGAGGAGTTGGCGGACTTCTTCTCGCCCATGGCCGACGGCGCGGGCGTGCGGCTGCGGGTGGAGACCGATCCCGGATCGCCGGTGGCTCGGGTGGACGCCAATCACCTCAAGCAGGCCCTGCTGAACCTGATGCTCAACGCCCTGCACGCCATGGAGCGTCATCAGGGCGAGGCCCGGGAACTGATCGTTCGGGTTGTGCGGGATGCCGACGAGCAGGGTCAGCCGCTGGTGCGGCTGCATGTGATCGACACCGGGCCAGGGATCGATGAGCAGACGCGGGCCAAGATCTTCCATCCTTACTTTACCACCAAGTCCGGCGGCAACGGCCTGGGCCTCCCCACGGCCCGGCGGATCATCGAGGCGCATCACGGCGACATCGACCTGCATTCCGAGCTGGGGCGGGGCAGCGATTTCGTGATTACGCTCCCCGCGGGCGACAGGGATGAACGCGGCGACGGGGCGGAGTTCAGCGAGCCCGGGCGGGGATGACTTTGGCGATGCGCTCGGCGGCCCGGCGCAGCTCGTCGTCGCTATTGAGCAGGTCCGGGCACAGGCGGACAACCCAGCGGCCCGATCCGGGGCAGGGGCGGGCATCGCAGTTGACGCCGTGCTCCTTGAGTTTGGCGGTCGCCGCGTGCCCATCGTCGGCCCCGATCAGCACATACGCCCCGTGATTGGCTGGCGTATGGGTGGCGATGCCGTGTTCTTCAAGGGCCTGCGTCAGCACGGCTTGCTGCTTAAGGGAGTAGTCGCGCAGGCGGTCAACGCCGATGGCCAGCGTGAGCATCAGCCCAGGGAGGGCCTGAAAATAGGTCAGCACCGGCGGGGTTGCTTCGAGCCAGGCGTCGCCGCCGGCGGCGTACACGGGACGATCATCGCGTAGATAGGCGAAGGGTTGGTCCTTGGCGAACCAGCCGGTGTCGATCGGGAAGAGTGTG
>JBBDKK010000073.1:2313-5297 GCA_040879395.1 Phycisphaerales bacterium | reverse complement strand
GCCTTCTCCGGCATCCCCAGCGAGAAACGCACCTCCGCCAGCCGCCCACCCGCCCGCGGCAGCTCGAAGCCCAGCTCGATGTTGCGGGGGAAGACCTTGGCTTTGGTGATTTTGGCAAGGGATGTGTTGGCCCCGCGGAGGAACCCGCCGATGAACTCGGACGAGCCGCCCAGCAGTGCCCGGTCCAGATCGATCACCGGCCCGCCGCCGGGGCCCGTGGTCAGGATCGGCACCGACAGGACCACCCGGTCCGTGTTCACCCGCGCCACCCCGGCCTTGGACTGATCGTCGCCGCTGGTCCGCACACCCAGGTTGGGCTCGACGAGCATGAGCTGATCGCCACGCCGCGACCAGTAGACGGTCTTGGTCGGCACGCCCACGGCGTTGTGCCAGATCGAGTACACCCCCGCCTGCGGGTGCCCGCCGGCGACCGTGGCGATGAGATAGAACCGCTTGCCCTCGAAGTCCTTGGGCAGCTCGGCGAGCACCTGGGCGTCCTTTTCGCGGGTGTAGAGCGTGTAGAACGACTCCTCCCCCGCCAGCACGGGGACCTTCTCATAGCCCTCGATGACTTTCTCGAGTGGGGGGAAGTCCGCCCCCGCGTAGGCCGCCGTACCCGCCAGCGTCACAATCCCGGCGATGATCCCGATTCCCTGTCCCATGCGCATGGTGCTCTCCTTGGTTGCTCGTGCTCGATCCAACGGGGATTCTACCATCCATTCATCGTACCGGATGCGGCCTTACCGATGAAAAAACCCGCTATGAGGCGGGTTTTGGGGTTTGGAGATCTGAAATCCAGGTCAGGGACACCCGGTGCTGAACTCACCCAGGAATGCCGAGATATCAAAGAAGTTCCACTCCCCGTCGCCCGTGAAATCCGCGATCGGATCCTGCCCAATGAAGGCGCTGAGGAATGCGGACACATCGAAGAAGTCCAGCGACCGATCGCCATTCAGATCGGCCGGGCACAGGGCCGGTCCGCCGAGCTGCCCCGCACGGTTCACGCGTTGGGCCACGAGCATGCCCTCCGGCGAAGCCCCATCGACCTGCCAGGACACAACAACCCCGTCGCCGGACGCCGCGATCTTCACAAAATCCGCCGGGCCCCCGCTGCCCACAAGCACCGGGTTTGGATCAGTCAATCCTGTGGCGTCGGCCTGCACCAGCGAGACCCCCTCCGGCGAACCCACGCCCGTCTTGAGTTTGCCGTCGTTCCAGACCGAGTCGAAGCTGCCCGTGGACACATCCAGCGCCGAAAGCTCAATGCCATCCTCGCCCCAAAGCCGATCGCCGCTGATGCTCATCCGCTGCGCATACACCCACTGGGCATCGAAGAGCCCATGACGCCAGGTGATCAGCATGTCGCCGCTGACCGGGTCGGACTCGAGGTCGACATCGAACTGACGCTCGTCGCTCAGAGAAACACGCACGCCGGGCATGGGGAACGCGAGCGAGCCATCGGGCAGGATGCGCTGCATAAACAGGTCCGCGGGCGTCGAACCCTGCTCGAATCCCTCGGTGTAGACAACGACCGCCCCACCCTGACCATCGGGCACCATCTCCGAGTGCGTGTGGCGGGAGACGCCGCGGTGGGGCAACAGGGTGCTGACCACCGCGACGGGGGTCTCCCAGGCGGCCTGGCCGTCCCCTGTGATACGCATCGCGTGCATCGTGCGCACATACCCCGCCGGTGCCTCCCAGAACACATACCCGCCCCCGGCGGCGTCTGGCACGAAACTCACGATGTCGAAGTTCGCGCCGCCGGGCGCATTGAATACCAACTGCTCATCCCAGACAGGATCGCCGCTCGGATCGATCCGATCGACATGAACCGTGTCCCATCCCTGCGAGACGATCAGTGCATCGCCCTCACCGATCCCCGCGACGACCTCGACGGCCAGTGGTGCCGGATGTGAGAACGGCGGAAACCACAGTGCCGAGCCGGCGCTCGAATACCGCTGCACGGGCGTCTCTTGCAACGATGAAAGCCTGCGCGTCGCCACGATGCTGTCGCCGATGACCGCCATCGCGGGCACGAGGTGGAACCCGCAGCTCGGGTCTTCCTGGATCGCTATCCCCATGGGTGCGAGCAGATCGCCATCGATGCTCACCCGCTGCAGCAGGAACTCCCCGATGCAGTACGCCTCCTGCCAAGCCAGCCAGACCGAGCCGTCAGCACCCGGCAGGATCCCCGCTCGTTCGTTGAAGGCGTTGGTCAATGGTCCCACGAACAGGGGCCCGGAGGGATCCGTCGGCCAGTCTGCCCGGGCGATCCCGGCAGCGAGCAGCAGCGTTGTTAGCATGGTGATGGTTCGTCTCATCGGTGGCCTCCTCTGGTTTGTGCCATCCATGAATCTACCACGCCAAATGAGCAACCGGGCCCACTAATCAGTGGGCCCGGCGGGATATCTGCTGTGCTTCGGGCTCGCTGCCATCCGGCACTGAATGCCGGATGCAAGAAAAAACCCGCCGAGGGGCGGGTTTGTGAGGATCGGATACGGATAGACCGATTACGGGCAACCCGCATCGAACGCGTTGAGGAAGGAGCTGAGATCGAAGAAGTCATAGTTTCCGTCGCCGTTGAAGTCCGCGGCGGGGTCCTGGCTGTCGAACGCGTTGAGGAATGCGCTGACATCGAAGAAGTCCAGCGCGCCCGAGCCGTCCATGTCGGCCGGGCAGTCGCTGCCGCAGACGATGTCGAAGACGCGGAAGGCATCGACGCCCGATTCGGTGACTGAATCGTTGGGCGTATCCTGAACCGTGAATCGTAAGACCATCTGATCGGTGACCGTCACATAGTCGGACAAGCGGAACTCGACGGTGTTCCAGCCGCTGCTGTCATTCACGGTTTCGACGGTGGTGAAGGTACCGCCGCCATTGTTGGAGATCTGGAAGCGGAAGGGGTCGTTGCCGTTGGAAACATGCCAGCGGGCATAGGAGACGCGGGGATCGACGAGGGTAGTCAGATCAAGGAGCGGTGTGTC
>JBBDKK010000073.1:0-2303 GCA_040879395.1 Phycisphaerales bacterium | reverse complement strand
CCGTCAACATCCTCAAGATTCGAGTTCCCGGTGACATAGCAGTGCCCGGAACCGTCGGCATCGGAGTTGGGGTCATCGCGACCAAAGTCGCCCGGCACGGCGCGCTCCCACGCACCGGTTGAGAGCGAGATATTCTCGACTGTCCAGCCGCTGGCGGACTCGAAGTCCTCATTGAGAACAAAGTCAATGCCCGTGGCGGCCAGGGTGGACCATGCGCCGCCGGGGCCCGAGATGGGCAGCGACCATGTGCCGCCGTCGGTGTCCTCGGCGGTGAAGTAGTAGGAGAGGTTGTCCCCGCAGTCGGCGGAGGGGAAGGAGCCGGCATAGGTGCCCCCGCCGTCGTTGGTCATCGCAATGGCGTTGAATCCGGAACCCGAGTCGACCCAGAGTGTCACATCGCCTGTGGGCTGGAGGTCGTTGTCGGGATTGACGGTGATGGCGATGGTGTCGCCGCCGGCGGGGTTGACGAAGTCCGGGCGTGCGTCGACCAGATCCAAGTCAAGCCCCAGCGGGACCGTGATCCCCTGCGGGTTAGCCAGCGCGTTGCGGAAGGCCGGCAGATCGAGACTGGTGCCTTGGTTGGACCCGCCGCCCGAGTTGCAGCCCGCGTGGGTATGCACGCCAATGGCGGTGCCGGTCGAGTCGTCGTAGACGGCGGAGCCGGAGTTTCCGCCGGTGGTGTCGGGATCGTACCGCAGGCTGGTGCCCGGGGCGGATACGAATGTGCCCACATGGGTCTTCTGGGCGAGGTACCAGCTCGCTGGCACCGGCGAGGAGGTGGTGCCGTACCCGGTGATCCGGATCGGACGCCCGTCGGGGCTGGGCACGGCGTTGGCAAGGACATAGGAGTCGCCCATCGCGTCCTGGGGTGCCAAGCCGGTGTCGGAGTTGGCGAAGGCACCGTAGAAGGCCCAGTCGTTGCCCACGCCGCCGCTGGCCAGTTGGACGGAGGAACCGTCGATGGGGTACTGATCCTGGGGGGCGGGATTCTGCGGTGTGCCGTTGGATGTGGAGAGCGGCACATTGAACTGCATGACATCGCCGGTGCCCGGGCCGCAGTGACCGGCCGAGATGAATGAGTGGGGCTGGTCGCCGAAGAGCCAGCCGGTGCAGCCGATGGGCATCATGCGGGCCGCGCGGGGGTCATCGGAGAGCACACGGTCGTCGGTCGGGCCGCAGATCGAACGGGGGGTTGTGGTCGGCTCGGACGCGGTGGCGCTGATGATCTCGACGCGGTTCATTGAGGCATCGTTTCCGGGCGAGGCCATGATCTCGATGCGGAGGCGGTCGCCGTTGAAATAGGCGGAGGTGTACGACCACTCGCTGAGCGACTGGCGGTCGAGGTACTGCTCATGCCCGTCGTAAAGCGAAGTGATGCGGATGTATGACTCGCGGGCGGTATCGGTGGTGGGAGCCAGCTCGACATCGCCAAACTGCAGGCGGACCCAGGCCGCGTCGGGAATCTCGACCTCGGTTGACCAGACGGGCACCTGGATCGGGCGGCCGGCGTCGCCCGGGCGGGCTCTGGGCGCTGCGACCGTGCCCGAATCGACGCTCAGGGCCACGCCGCGGCGTGCGATCGGGTTCACTTCGCTGTGAAACTCACGCTCGTAGCGGTCGGGGCGTTCGGGGTCATAGACGATGGAATCTGGGCTGGCGGCGGCGCCAGCCGCAGAAGCGAGGAGTACAGCGAGCGGGATCCGGGTCATCATGGTGGTCTCCTGAGCGTGCAGGGCTGCTGCATCCCGCCGCATGGAGTCGGGCGGGGGCGTTTGTTCGATTGTGGTGCGTACATTCACACGCGGGCTCCGAGCGGAACCCGTACTGCCCCAAGATAACGGTTCGCGGCGTCGGAAACAAGGCCGTTTTCCGTCTTTATGGGCTTTGCGGCGCAGAATAGGCACATGGGAAAGTCCGTGCCGGCCGCCGGGTGCCCTAGAGGCAGGCTCACGCACGGTCAGACGGAGTCGGGAGCGGAGAGATACAGCGTGATTTCGGAGTGGCTGGAGACGCCGTGTCCCTTCGAAGGCAGAGCGGGCTTTGCGGTGTCAGTTTGCCGGGGTCGGGGTAGGGTCGATGAGGATGGTGCGGACGGCGAGGACCGCGTGGGTTCTAACGCGTGGGGTGCTGAGAGTCCGATCACCGGTCTCTCGGGCGATGAGCGTTTTGATTTCTTCGGTGCCAGCGCTTACATATAGGCCTTCAGCGCCGGCTGCCCTTCGTATACCCGTACAAGAGTGCGCGACAATCATGCCACATCGTGGCGAACTCTAGCCGGGGATGGCCACATGTGTGCGCATGTC
>JBBDKK010000072.1:0-5321 GCA_040879395.1 Phycisphaerales bacterium | reverse complement strand
AGCAGAGGTACGGGTCGTCCTTGCGGAGGTCGCGCTTCACGCCCGAGGCGCGGGCGATGGGGCCGGCGACGCTGTGGGCGATGGCCTCGTCGTGGGTCAACACGCCCACGCCCTGGGTGCGGTCCATGAAGATGCGGTTGCGGTTGACCAGGTTCTCGAGGTCCGCGATGGCCTGCTCCAAGTCCGCGTGCAGGAAGTTCTTGACCATCCGCTTGAAGACTTCCTCATCGGGGATCTCCTTCATGATCCCGCCTACGCGGGTCCAGTCCGGGTGGAAGCGCTGGCCGGAGATGTAGTCCACGATGTCGTAGATCTTCTCGCGGGGGTTGAAGGCGTAGAGGAAGCCGGTGAACGCGCCAAGGTCCAGGGCGGCCGCCCCGACGCACAGCAGGTGGTCCTGGATCCGCCCCAGCTCGGCCATGATCGTCCGCAGGGACTTGCAGCGGGGGGTGATCTCGATCCCGAACAGCGTTTCCACGGCTCCGTGCCAGCAGATGTCGTTGCTGATCGGGCTGAGGTAGTTCATCCGCGAGACGATCGTGACATACTGGTTGTAGTCCAGGTGCTCGCCCAGCTTCTCGAAGCCCGAATGCAGGTAGCCGATATGCGGCGTGCAGCGGGCGATCCGCTCGCCGTCGAGTTCCAGAACGAGGCGCAGGGTGGTGTGGGTGGCGGGGTGCTGGGGCCCGAAGTTCAGGACCCACCGGTCGCCGGTGTCCACATGCTCCTTGATGTAGTTGATGTTGTCGGAATCGGGGTCGATCCCGGTGTCGGGGGTCAGCGTATAAGGCATATCGGCATCCTCGGGGCTGGCGCGTGGTGGTCTCTGGGCTCCGTCTGCACATCATAGATGGTCAACCGACCCCCGGCATCACCCTCGCCCGCGTCCGTTGCGGTTGATATCACCCGCATTTGCCCGAAAACACGGGATTCCGGCCCGCGAGCGTATACTTCGGCAGCACCATGCAAGCATTCTTTGAACAACTGTGGATGATCCTCGTCGAGTCGTCGCTGTGGCTGATCGTCGGCTTCGCGATCGCCGGGGCGATCCATGCGCTGGTGCCGCGCCAGTGGATGCTCAAGCACCTCTCCGGCGGCGGGTTCTGGCCCGTGGCCAAGGCCTCGATGCTCGGGATCCCCCTGCCGCTGTGCTCGTGCTCGGTCATCCCGGTGGCCGCCGGGTTGCGGTCGCAGGGCGCGAGCAAGGGCGCATCGGCGGCCTTCGCTATCTCCACGCCGCAGACCGGCGAGGAATCGATTCCGATCACCTGGGCCCTCTTCGGCCCGGTCTACGCCTTCACCCGCCCGATCGTGGCGGTCATCACCGCCCTGATCGCGGGCTTGCTGATCGACGCGACCGCCCGCGAAGACAGGGCCGTGACCAAGCCCGAGGCCGGGCCCGACGCACCGGAACTCGACCACGACCCCGGGGCGATGTCGCTGTCGATCATGAACGCCGGCGATGCGGGCAAGGCCGTCGCCTCGGTTGAGGCCCGGCACACCGAGGAGCCGCCAAAGTCCTCGTGTTGCGGCGGCAACACCGAAACCATGCCCGCCACGCAAAGCAGCTCGTGCTGTGCCACCGCCCCGGCCCCGGCGCAGACGACCTTCGGCGAGAAGGTCAAGATTGGCTTCAAGCACGGCTTCGGCACGATGCTCATCGACCTGGCCGTCTGGCTGACCATCGGCCTGCTCATGGCCGCGGCCATCGGCGCGCTGGTGCCCGAGGCGTGGATCGCCGAGCACATCGGCACCGGGATTATGCCCAAGCTGATCATGCTGCTCGTGGGTATCCCCTTGTACATTTGCGCCACCAGTTCGACGCCGCTGGCGTGGTCGCTGGTGGCGGCCGGGCTCTCGCCGGGCGCGGCCCTGGTTATGCTCCTCTCGGGCCCGGCGACCAACATGGCAACGATGAGCTGGCTGATCAAGGATCTGGGGATGCGGGCGCTGGTGATCTACCTCGCCGTGATCGCCGTGATCGCGCTGGCCGCGGGGATCATCTTCGATGCCTTCTTCTCCGCCTGGGTCGACATCGCCACCCGGGCCGAGCTGCACGACCACGCTGCCGGCGGCTTCGGGCTCAAGGAATCCGCGGCTGTCCTGTTCATCCTGATGATGGCCTGGGCCCTGGGCATGCGGGCCCGCCAGTTCATGAACGCCAGGGGCTGGGGCACGACCCAGCCCGCCCCGGCCGGCGGCTCGTGCTGCTCGTCGGGCGGGAAGGTCGAGCAGTCGTGCGGGTGTCACTAACGATCGCGGGTGCCACGGCTTGACCCGACAAAGGAGGGCAAGCCGTGTCGTTGGTATACCTTGGGGGTGATTATGGCGGAGAATCTCAAAGACAATCTATCCAACCCCGGCGCATGGCCGTGGACTCTGGTCGCTGGCTTCGCCGGGGCATGGTTCATCGCGGCGCTCTATGCGTTCTCGCACATCGAGATCGATATGTTCCTGGGCATCGTGGCTGTCTTTGCGGGCATTATGCTCGCGGTCCTCTGGATCATCATGACGCTTCTAGAGGTATTTGTGCGTCTCCGCAGGCGCGAATCGCTCCCACTTATCTCTCCTCGCCGCTGGCTGGCGTGGCTCATGACCCCAGCCCTGGGCTGCGCCGGGCTCTTGCTCGCATGGACCGATGCCGACCTGTTGCTGCGCCTTCGGCTGAGCGAGTCCGCTCTGGCGGCCCGGGCGGAACAACTTCTCGCCTCTGGCGAGACAGGACATGTGACGGTGAACGGACGACTCGGGTTGTTCCGTGTGGACGATGCTGGTGTCAGCGACGATGGCACGGTCCGGTTCTGGATGCAGTATCCGGGAATCTTCATGGAGACAGGCCTGTACTACGACCCGCACCGTGTCATCACAGATACTGACGCGTGGCCCGAAGAACGCGAGCGACTTCGTGGGCCGTGGGTGAAGTTCATATTTCGAGATTGAGTAGCCTTGCTCTGAGGGTGATACGGCTTGACCCGACGAAGGAGGGTAAGCCGTGTCGTTGGTATACCTTGGGGTGACTGTGCGAGAGACGCCCAGGTCGGTCCTCGGCGCACGGGTTGTCCGCCTTTGGCGGATCAACCCGTGGTACCCTGCTACTCGTATTCGATCTTGAGAACTGCCGATTCCCGCGGCTTGAGCATGACCCCGCGCCAGCGGCCGTCGGCGTCCCGTTCGCCGAGCCGCCGATCGATCCCGGTCTGCTCGATCAGTTCGCCGTCGGGGAGCTGCACATCCACCGTGTAGTCGCGAACGACCTCGCCACCCGTGTTCACGATGATCAGGAATGAGCCCGAGCCGTCGCTCCGCGTGTAGGCCAGCACGGCGTCGTGGCTGGTCGGATGCGTCGTGGTGTCGCCGGTGCGCATGGCAGTTTCGTCGTTCCGCAGCCGGATCAGGGTCTTGTAGTGCTCCAGCAGCGAGCCGGGTCGGCCCTCTTGGTCCTCGACATTGGCGGCACCGACATCGCGCTGCACGCGTCGCCAGGCTTGGCCCGTAGTGAATCCCTCGGCCCGCGGTGAGTCGGTCCACTGCATGGGCGTGCGGATGTTGGGGTCCGGCTTGCCGCCGGCGATCCCGATTTCTTCGCCGTAGTAGATGAACGGCACGCCCGGGAGCGTCAGCAGGATCGTGGCGGCGGCTTTGGCCTTGTCGCGGTCGCCGCCGAGTTCGGTCATGACCCGGGCCTGGTCGTGGTTGGTCAGGAAGGTCGCGAAGCGGCCGTCGGCGAACGATTCGACCGTGTTGTCGATCGAAGCCCGGAGCCGGGACGCGTCGCCGGTGTTGATCGCCGCGAGGATGCTCATGCCCAGGTCGAACTCGAAGGCCGTGTCCACGGCGTCCGGGATGTACCGCCGCACCTGATCGGTCGATGACCACACCTCGCCCACGGAAAAGTGGTCTGGGTCGAGCGATTCGCAGTACGCGTGGAACGATTCGAGCCAATCGATCGACGCCTGCGTGTTCTCCTGCACCGGCCCGTCCTCGATCAGGTGCTTGATCGCGTCGAGCCGGAAGCCATCGACGCCCATGTCCCGGATCCAGAACCGGGCGATGCCATTGAGTTCGGCCGTCAGTTCCGGGTTGCGGACATTGAGATCCGGCATGCCGTGGTAGAAGCAGCCGTAGTAGTACTGCCCGGACTCGTCGAGCACCTCATCGTGCCAGACCTGCTGCCCCCACGGGCCCCGGTAGCCCGGGTCGCTGTCGGCCCAGGTGTACCAGTCGCGCGTGGGCGCATCGCGATCCGCGGCCGCCTGCGTGAACCACGGGTGCTCATCGCTGGAGTGGTTGATCACCAGATCTACGATCACCCGGATCCCCCGCTCGTGACAGGCATGAAGCAGCGCCTGGAAGTCCTCCATCGTGCCGTACTCATCGTCCACGGCCCGGTAGTCGACGATGTCGTAGCCGTGGTAGCTGGGCGACTGCATAATCGGCATGAGCCAGATGCCCGTCACGCCCAGGTCGGTGTCCGTGGCCGGGTCGCCGTCGTTGAGATAGTCCAAGCGCTCGATGAGCCCGCGGAAGTCCCCCACGCCGTCGCCAGCCAGCGGCCCGGCGGTCTAGTCGTTGTACGAGCGCACGAAGACCTCGTAGAACACCGCGTCGCGCCACCACGCGTTGTCGCGATCGGGTGCGTGTGAAAGACCCAGTCCCAGCAGCGGCGCAAGCGCGATGGCGTGCAGCATGTTCTTCTCCTGTGCCCGCCGATCCCGAGTCGTGGGCGGGACGGTCAGCTCCGTTCGACCATCTCCGCCAGCAGGCGCGCCCCGAAGCCGGTGGGCCCGGGGATGAGAAACTCGGTGTCCTTGGTCGTCGCGTGCGTCCCGGCGATGTCGATGTGGGCCCACTTGATGCCCTCTTGCACGAAGTGTGACAGGAAGGCCGCGCCCTGGATGGGGTGCGCTTCGCGGACCGGGGCCGAGTTGACAATGTCCGCCACCTCCGACTTCATCATCGCGTTGTACTCGGCGTCGTGCGGCAGGCGCCAGACACGCTCGCCGGTGGATTCGCCCGCCGCCTCCACCCGGGCGCGGACCTCGTCATCGTCGCACCAGAGCCCCGCGAAGACCTTGCCCAGCGCGACCACCACGCCGCCGGTCAGCGTCGCCATGTCCACGACATACTCCGGGTTCTCCTTGTCGCACGCCCAGCACAGCCCGTCGGCCAGCACCAGGCGCCCCTCGGCGTCGGTGTTGGTGACCTCCACGGTCACGCCATTGCGGAAGGTGAGCACATCGTCGGGTCGGTAGGCCTCGTCGCTGACCGAGTTCTCCGCGCTGACCAGCAGCGCGACCACCGGGCGGTTGGGCTTGATGACA
>JBBDKK010000071.1:482-5335 GCA_040879395.1 Phycisphaerales bacterium | reverse complement strand
GCCGAGCATCCACCCCACTCCGCGTCCCGGGTCTGGCCGCTGGACTACACCTGGCACGATGTGGCGTGGTTGTCGGGACGGGGAGCGCGGCAGCGGGCCGATTCGCCGATGTCGATCTACGAACTCCACATCGGCACCTTCACCCCCCAAGGCACCCTCGACGCCGCCACCACCCGCCTCGACCACCTCACCGACCTCGGCATCACCCATGTCCAGCTCATGCCCCTCAACAGCTTCGACGGCGACCACGGCTGGGGCTACGACGGCGTCGCATGGTTCGCCCCGCACCGCCCCTATACGGGACCTGACGGCCCCGTCGCCGTCAAACGCTTCGTCGACGCCTGCCACGCCCGCGGCCTGGCAGTCATCCTCGATGTCGTCTACAACCACCTCGGACCCAGCGGCAACTACCTCGCCCAATTCGGTGAATATTTCACCGATGCCTACCACACCCCCTGGGGCCCGGCCATGAATCTCGACGGCCCCGGCAGCGATGAAACCCGCCGCCTGATCATCGACAACGCCCTCGCATGGCTGCGCGACTACCGCTTCGACGCCCTCCGCATCGACGCGATTCATGCGTTCCACGACCGCTCCGCCACCCACCTCCTCGAACAACTCCGACACGAGATCGACCGCTTCCAGTCCGCCACCGGCCGCCGCGTCGATCTTGTCGCCGAAAGCGACCTCAACGACCCCCGCGTCATCCGCTCCCCCGAAACCGGCGGCCTGGGCATGGACGCCCAATGGTGCGACGATTTCCACCACGCCCTCCACGCCCTGCTCACCGGCGAACGACGCGGCTACTACGCCGATTTCGGCACCGTCGCCGACCTCGCCAAGTCCTTCCGCTGCGCATTCGTCCACGATGGCAACTACGCCATACACCGCCAACGCACCCACGGCCGATCCACCCAGGGCCTCACAAGCGATCGTTTCCTCGCCTACGCCCAGACCCACGACCAGGTCGGAAACCGCGCCATGGGTGACCGCCTCACTCACCTCCTCCCAACCGAGGCCCTCGAACTCACCGCCGCCCTCTACCTCCTCTCACCCTTCATCCCCATGCTCTTCCAAGGCGAGGAGTGGGGGGCATCCACGCCCTTCCAATACTTCACCGACCACCAGGACCCAGACCTCGGCCTGGCCGTCCGCGATGGCCGCCGCCGAGAGTTCGGGGATTTCGTCGACGATCCCAACCAGGTCCCCGACCCGCAGGACCCGGCCACCTTCCACCGCAGCAAGCTCGAATGGGACGAACTCAGGAAGGATCAACACGCCGCTCTGCTCGGCTGGTACCGTCAACTCATCCGTTTCCGCAAGACCCAACCCGACCTCGCCCCCGGCCCACTGCGTGACACACAAACCGATTTCTCCGAATCCCCGCCCTGGCTCCGCGTCCGCCGCGGCCCCCTCACCCTCCTCTTCAACCTCGGCCCCGAGCAAGCCAGCATCCCACGGAAGAACGATCCCGCATCCATCCTGCTCACCAACGACGACACCCTCAAAACCACCCCCGACCACCTCACCCTCAAACCCTACGCCGTCGCCATCCTCGGCCCAGCCCCGGTTGCCTGAGCCCACTTATCCACAATTCCCCCCGCAGTGACCGGCGGTGTGCGCAGACTTCTGTACATACCAAACAAAATCCTTGCAATCCGCTCGCCCAACCGATATCTTCCGGGCATGAATACACACACACTCACACCAGACCTGTTCCACGACCTCCTCACCGAAACCATCTCAACCCTCGATATCTGCGTCAAACACGAGCTTTCCCTCGAAGAACTCGCCAAGATCGTCGAAGGCCCGGAGTTCAAACAAGCCGTCACCCACCTCGAATCCATCGCCGCCGCACGGGCCCGCGCCAAGGCGCCGCTCCTCCGCGAGTCAGCCCTGAGAACCCTCGAAAGCATCGCCGTCCAGGAACCAACCTCACCAACCCACGCCGAAACCATCCGAAAAGCCGCCGGCCTCCTCTACCGTTCCGCACCAACCCCCGAACCCGTCATCGAAGCATCCAATCCAACCACAAATCCCAATCCCAACCCCAAGCCCACAACCGATTCAATCCCAACCTCCCCGCCCGGCCGCGAAGCATCCGCACCAGCACACAGAAACGGAGCCCAACCGAGCGAAAACGCCGGCCCGCCCGCGCAGCGCAACGGCCATCCGGCCGGCACAAGCGGCTGACCAACCGCTCCGCCACTGATTTTTTCCCCCATCGCCTCCCAATCCATGTCACCCAACCCCCTCCCTTCGCGCTTTGTCCCCGGGAGTGACCATCAACCGCCCGGTTCCATGACCGGCCGCCTCCCAAAGCACGCCCATGCCCACCCCGGCAAGGCGTGCACACGGGCATGGCCGCCGATCGGAGCCGGGAATGACGACGCTCGAATGCCGCAATCGCGCCACGCACCGCCCAAGAAAGGAGAATCACCGCGCGAGATGGGGACAATCTGGTATACTGACGCGTTCCCTCGCCACACCGCATCAGGACCGTTCCATGGGAAACGCGCCGGAAGATCCCTCCGCACCGCCCCCGCCCCGCCCACACGGGGACATCACCGTACTCCTCAGCGGGGCCTGCAACGGCGAAGCCCCAGCCCGAGACCGACTGCTCAGCGAGGTCTACGACGAACTGCGAATCATCGCCGCCCGCTACATGCGCTCAGAACGCACCGACCACACCCTCGGCGCCACCGCCCTGGTCAACGAATCCTACCTCAAGCTCTTTCGCGACGGCGACGGGCAGGGAATCGACCTGAGCTTCGACCACCGCCACGCCTTCTTCAAGGCCGCCGCCGTCGCCATGCGACGCATCCTCATCGACCACGCCCGCGCAAAGGCGACCGAAAAACGCCGCATGCCCGGCCCGCGTTCCCCCATCAGCGTCGACCTCGCCCAGGCCTCCGCCACCGCCGACCCTCACGACCTGCTCGCCCTCGATGAAGCCCTCGACCGCCTCGAAGCCGAGGACCCCCGCGCCGCCTCCGTCGTCCGCCTCCGCTTCTTCGCAGGACGCCCCCTCGACGAAATCGCCGAGATGCTCGAAGTCTCAGACCGCACCATCAAACGCGACTGGGAGTTCGCCCGCGCCCGCCTCCAGCAACTGATCAATACCGATGCTGACCCCCGGGACGGCCGCCCATGAACCGCGATGCAGAGACCGGCAACCGAACCGATGCGGGCACCGTCAGCGAGTACAAGCCGCTCACCGACCCCGCCGCCGTCAAGGAACTCTTCGGCGAACTGATGGACGCCGCCGACGCCGGCGACCACGCACGCAGAGACCAGCTCATCGCCTCCGCCCCGCCCGCCGTCCGCCAGGCCGCCCTTTCGCTGATCGATGCCCACCGCAACGCCACCGGCATGCTGCTCGAAGAAACCCTCACCGGCTCCTCCACCGGCTCGGGCAGCACGACCCACACCGATTTCACCCCCGCAACCCCGCCCCAGATCGACGGCTACGAGATCGGCAACGAACTCGGCCGCGGCGGATTCGGCATCGTCTACGCAGCGCAACAGCTCACCCCCGTCCGCCGACCGGTCGCCGGCAAGGTCCTCCGCGCCGAGTTCGCCACCCCCCACACCGCCGCCCGCTTCCGCGCCGAGTCCGGCGTACTGGCCCGCATGAACCACGAGGGCATCGCCCGCGTCCTCGACGCCGGACTCGACCGCCTCGGCCGCGCCTTCGTCGCCATGGAACTTATCCGCGGCGAACCAATCACCGATTACGCCCACCGCCGCGAACTCTCGGTGCGTCAACGCGTCCAACTCATGGAACAGGTCTGCGATGCCGTCCACCACGCCCACCAGCGCGCCGTGCTCCACAGAGACCTCAAGCCCGCCAATATCCTCGTGGAAGAAGCCGACAGCAAGCCCCGACCGCGGGTGATCGATTTCGGCATCGCCAAACTCCTCAACGACCGCGCAGAGGACCTCGACAACTACACCACCAGAGACGGCCAGCGTATGGGCACGCCCCGCTACATGAGCCCCGAGCAGCGCGAAGGCGAACGGGAGGCCGATATCCGCGTGGACATCTACGCGCTGGGCGCCCTGCTCTGCGAACTGCTCAGCGGCGATGTGCCCCACCCCCAGACACGCAGCGGCTCCCAGCCCGGGAGCAGACAGCCCTCCAGATCCACAAGACCAAGCACCATCGCCGCCGCAGGCCCGCCCGAACTCGCCCCCCGCGCCAAACAAATCCGCGGCGATCTCGACCGGATCGTGCTCAAGGCCACAGCGACCGACATCGCACTCCGCTACAACTCCGCCGCGATCTTCGCCGAGGACCTCCGAAGGTTCCTCGACGGCCGCCCCATCACCGCCACGGCACCCGGGTTCTGGTACATCACCCGCAAGTTCGCCACCCGCCACCGCCTGCCCGTCTCGCTGGCGGCCGGGTTCCTGCTGGCACTGGTGGCGACCCTGATCATCGCGATCACCGGCTGGAGCGAAGCCAGCAAACAACGCGACACGGCCATGGCCAACGCCGACCGCGCCGCCTTCATCGGCGACTTCCTCTTCGAAACCCTCCTGCTCACTACGGACATCGACACCCGCGGAACGCCGCCCGCCCTGACCGACGGCACCATCCAGGCCATCGCCGAACGCGCTATCGAGGGACTACCAGAGGATCCCGAGAACATGCTCCGCGTACTCGAAGGCATCGCCCGGATGCAGGCACAGTTCCAGCAGGCCCAGGACGGAGCCACCACCCTCCGCCACGCGCTGGATTTCGCGATCGGTCACTACGGGATCCCGAGCCACGAAGTCATCGAGCTGCGGATCCACCTCCACGATCTTCTGTGGGGGCACGGTCTCCCGGGCGCACGCGAGCAGATCGC
>JBBDKK010000071.1:0-472 GCA_040879395.1 Phycisphaerales bacterium | reverse complement strand
AGCCGCGGATGAAGAGATTCGCCAACTCCTCGAACCCGGGGACCCGCGCCGGCTCCGCATCGAGCAGCGGGCCGCCACCACCATCGAGCAACTCGAGCGGATCGTGGCCCATTACGCCGATGCCGAGGGTATCGACGCCATGGACCACTACCACGCGCTCTTCGCGCTCTCGATGAAGCACCGCTTCGGCCCCACGCCAGAACGGCAGGTCGATCTCAACCGGCGACTCCATGAGATCGCCGTCGGCCTCTATGGGCCTGACAGCAACGCCGCGATTGATGCGCTCGGGCTCTACGGCGAGGCCCTGGGAACCTATCAGCCGTCGGAGCAGGCACTGGCGGTCCTGCACGAAGCACTGACCAAAGCGTCCGCGCTGCTCGGCGCCGATCATTTCACCACCGAGGGCGTACGCCGCGCCCTGGCCCGAACCTACCGCTCGCTCAACCGACCGGCCGAGGCGCTGATCCATGCG
>JBBDKK010000070.1:2258-5399 GCA_040879395.1 Phycisphaerales bacterium | reverse complement strand
CGGTAGGCCCGGGCCGAGTCAATGCGCACGATCGCCAGTGAAAACGGCGGACCGGGGCGGGGATCATTTATATGATGTGCCCAACGGCCGAAAATAAACCGGCTCTTGGAGGCCCATACTCAATACCGGCCCGAAATCGGCACGATAGAAGGACAAGCCCGCCCGGGCGATCAACCCCCTTGTTTAAGGGGTATCCGTGACTGGACAAGGACGCCCATATGTCAGACGACCACCACATCCCCACCGCCAAGGACGAGTTGAACCTGGAACCCGGCGAACGCCTGGCCAGGCCGTTCCAACGATTCGCCCGCCTGTCGAGTTCCGGCGGCATCGTGCTCTTGGCAATGACCGCGCTGGCGCTGGTCTGGGCCAACTCGGACTACGCCGATTCCTACAACGAGATCTTCAACGAGACCAAGACCACCATTGCCGTGTCCCAGATGCCGCACTACGGGGCGGCGGGCCACGGGGACGACCACCCGCCGACCGATGTGCACGCCCCAGCCGATGAGCACGCCCCGGCTGACGGCGCAGCCGACGATACCGATACCCCCGAAGCGGTCGAGGATATCGAAGAGGCTGTCGAGGATCTGTCGTTCGTCGATGAGACCCCCGCCGAGGAAACGGCGGACCACGGCGGGCACGGCTGGAAACCGATCACCGAAGAGCCCATGTGGTACCAGCAGCACTCCACCCAGATGTGGATTAACGACCTGCTCATGGCGATCTTCTTCCTTGTGGTGGGCCTGGAGATCAAGCGGGAGATCCTGGTGGGAGAGCTGGCCTCGCCCAAGCGGGCCGCGCTGCCGATCTTCGGTGCCCTGGGCGGCATGATCGGACCGGCGCTGATCTTCGTGGCCTTCAACTACGGCAAGGAGACCATCGGCGGCTGGGGCATCCCCATGGCCACCGATATCGCCTTCGCGGTGGGCATCCTGGCGATGCTCGGCTCGCGGATACCCAACTCGCTCAAGGTCTTCCTGACATCGCTTGCCATCGTGGACGACCTGGGCGCGCTGATCGTCATCGCGGTGTTCTATACCGCGAATCTCGAGCTGGCATACCTTGGGTACGCGGGGCTCGTCATCGCCCTGCTGGTTGGCATGAACCTGATGCGGGTCCGCTGGATCACGCTGTACCTGGTGATGGGCTTCCCGCTGTGGTACTTTGTCTATATGTCCGGCGTGCACGCGACGATCGCGGGCGTGCTGCTGGCCATGACGATCCCCGCCCACGCGCGGGTGAACTCGGTCAACTTTGTCTACTCCACGCGCAAGGCCCTGGAGGTCTTCGAGAAGGCCCACGACGATCCGGAAACGGATGTCAAGGAATCCTCGATCCGGCGCTCTGCGGTCAACGCCATCATCACCAACGCCCGCATGGTGCTGCCCCCGCTGCACCGCATCGAGTATGTGCTGCACCCGTGGGTGGCGTTCTTCATCATCCCCGTCTTCGCGCTGGCCAACGCCGGCATCCCGATCCACGGAGGGGTGACCGAGAACCTCTCGGACCCGGCGGCGATGGGCATCATCGCCGGCCTCGTGATCGGCAAGCCCCTGGGCATCGTGCTGCTGTGCTTCATCGCGTGCAAGCTGGGGATCGCCACGCTGCCCTTTGGTGTCACTTGGCGTCATATCACCGGCGCGGGGATGCTGGCGGGCATCGGTTTCACGATGGCCATCTTCATCGCCAACCTCGCCTACGCCGACAGCCAGACCCACCTGGAGCACGCCAAGCTGGCCATCCTGATCGCCTCGGCGATCGCGGCCATCGCCGGCGGGGCCATACTGCTCAGCTGCAAGTCCCGCCCCGAGCCCGAGCCGGGGACGCTTGGCCCGCTGATTGACGACGATGAGGACTGATCCGGCCAACCAACCGCATCAAGCCCCCGCTCCGGCGGGGGTTTTTTTTCGGGTCTGGGTGCCCGTACTCGCGGCGCAGCCGCGCAGTGCGGTCGGGTGATCGGGTGGTCCTTTTCCCGACTGCGCCGCTGCGCGTCGAGTCGGGGCACCCAGACGGGCTCAGAACTCGGGGAAGGCGACGCCCTCGCCGCTGCGGTAGACGCCGTTTTCGATGATGAAGAGCCCCAGCACCCAGCCGTCGACGACATAGGGATCGAGATAAAAGATACCCTCGATGGTGCCATAGCCCACGGCCGAGTTGCCGAAATCGACCTCGTGGTCCAGCGTCGCCTCGATCGCGTCGTAGGGCGAGGGCGGGATGCCGATGCAGCAGCCGTCCCATGGGTTCTGCATGATCAGCAGCTCGCGGGTGGTGGTGGCGATGACCGGCACGAGGGTGTGGCCCTCGATGCGGACCGATTTGCCATCCAGGAGGTCCAGCCAGCCGGGCATCTCGTCCTTGTTCGCCTTGGGGTCGTAGACCTGCTGGACCGATTTGAGCAGTTCCCAGCCCAGCTGATAGGGATCGGCCTCGGTGCCCGTTCCCGAGACACGGGTATCGGTGGCGAACACGGTGAACGAGCCGTCATCATGGTGCTCGAAGGTCGCCATTGGGGCAGATTCCTCCGGCTCCGCCGCCGTATCAGGTTCTTCGGCCGCGTGTGATGACTCTGGCTCAAGGGGGGATGCTGCCTCCGCCGCTGCGTCGGGCCGGGAATCCGGTTCGGGGCGGGGCAGGCCCTCGATGATGATCTCGCCGGTCGGTGGGGGCAGGCCGCCGGGTTGGGGTTCTGGTTCCGGCCGCGTTTCTGGATCGGTTTCGCCCGCCGCCTCCGGCTGGGTTGGTTCCTCAGCGGGGGCCGGGTCGGACTCGGCGGCCTGCCCGGGTGTCTGCTCCTCGTTGGCGGGCGGTGTCCGTGGGCGGTCGCTGCGACGGGCGCGGCGCTGGGGCATCGATTCGGCGGCCTGGGCCTGCGCGGCGAGTTGGGCCTCGGCCGCCCGTTCCGCGCGGACGCGCAGGGTATAGAGCGCCCCGGTGAGCAGCACGAGCGACGCGATGAAGAGCCAGAACCAACGCAAAGGGTGAAACCTCCGGGGCTTGTGGGCCGGTTAACCGATGGGACGCAGGGACCGGACCACGCTGGTGCGGTACGCGACGATCGCTGGGATGATCCCGGCGATGCATGCAAGGGCGACGGTGGCCAGCACGATCATGAGGTAGCCGTCGATCGGCAGCGAG
>JBBDKK010000070.1:0-2248 GCA_040879395.1 Phycisphaerales bacterium | reverse complement strand
AGGGCTCGACGACGATCCCGACGCGGGATTCCAGGACGCCGCTGACGACCACGCCCCCGCCCAGTGCCAGTGCGATGCCCAGGGCCCCGCCGAGCAGCCCGATCATGGCGCTCTCGGTCAGGACGAGGTTGAAGACCCGCAGCCGGGTGGCTCCGAGGACCCGCAGGACGGCGATCTGCCGCCGGCGCTGATCCATGGAGTTGTAGAGGGCGACCAGGATGGACACGCCCGAGGAGAGCATGACGGCGATGGCCATGGCCAGCAGGACCTGATCAATGTTGGAAACGATGGCGAAGAGCCCCCCCACCGTGTCGGCGGGGTTGGCGACGGTCCAGTTGGGATCGCGGCGCAGGGAGGAGAGCACCTGGATCAGCGCGGCCCGGCGCTGGCCCAGCGATGCGTAGACGGCGGTGATCTGCCGGTCGTCCGCCGTCAGATCGGCCTCGGTGGTGGTGATCCCGTGCCCGAAGACCTCCTCACGCCGGTCGTGGGCGTGGAGGATCCATGAGGATTCAAGCATGGTGAAGAGGGCGCGGTCGTGGGCGGTTCCGGTGGGCGCCAGGACGCCGACGACCACGAAGTTGTACTCGTCGTGCTGATGGCCCCCGGGCGTGCGGGGGGCCCCGTGTTCGAGGACGACGGCATCGCCCACCGCCAGGCCCAGGCGGGCGGCGGCATCGCTGCCGACGACGATCTCGAAGTGTTCATCGAAGAACTCGCCCGCCGCCGGGGTCCAGGGCCGATCCCGTGCGGGCTCGAAGGCCGTGAAGAAATCGGCGGTGGTGCCCATGACCGGGGCGTCGCGGTAGGAATCACCCAGCTGGGTGGGGACGGCCCATGCGAAGGGGTAGGAGGAGCGCAGTTGCTCGTAGTCGCTCCACAGGATCGGGTTGCCCGGGGCCTGGGCGTAGAACATGGAGTTGAGCACGCTGGGCAGCGGGCCGGGCTCCTTGGAGATGAGCATCTGGACATTGCCCGTCCCGCGCTTGAAGGCGTTCTCGCCCGCGCTGCGCATCGAGATCAGCAGCGTCACCAGCCCGGCGGCGATGGCGACACTGAAAACCGTCATGCCCGTGGTGAACAGGCGGCTGCGCATCGAGCGGGTCACGATGTTCCAGTCGCTCAGTGCCATCTCACACCACCTCCCCGGTCCCCGGCGAGGGCACAGACCCAGACGCGGGTGAGCCGGTCCCGGCGGCCTGGTCTTCGAGCCGATCGTGCCGGTCGAAGCGGTCGATCAGCGACAGGTCGTGCGTGACGCACAGCAGGGCGGCGTTGATCGTTCGGCAGGCGTCTTGGAGCATGTCCATCGCGGCGGCGGCGTAGCCGGGATCGAGGGCGGCGGTTGGCTCATCGGCGAGGACCAGCGCGGGCGAACACGCCACGGCCCGGGCGACGGCCACCCGCTGCTGCTGGCCGATGCTCAACTCGTCGATCCGCGCCGAGGGGGTGTTGATCCCCAGCGAGCCCAGCAGCAACAGGGCACGCTCGTGGTGGGTGGCGCGGGGAATGCGGGAGAACATGAGCGCGGCGAGGACATTCTCCAGCACGGTGAAGCCGTGGAGCAGTTGATGGTTCTGGAAGACCATGCCGATGGTGCGACCGCGGAAGCGGTCTCGCTTGGGCCCTGAGAGGGCGTGGATATCCACGCCGCCGATCAGAACGCGCCCCCCGACGGGGTCCATCAGCCCGGCGATCAGGTGCAGGAGGGTGCTCTTGCCCGATCCGGACCGCCCGCTGAGGACGGCCTGCTCGCCGGGTTCCAGCCGCAGTGAGCCGATCGCGATGACATCCTCAGTAGCCCGGGGATATCTGTATCGCAGGCCGGTGATGCTCAGGGCGGGTTTGTCGTCGTGGTGGGGCATGGGGAAGGGGTCGGATCCTAGATCTCGGAATGTGAAACGGGGGTGTCCATGGCGACCGATCGGGCCAGATGGGGTATTGTTCAGAAAGATTGGGTTATGTTTGGCATTAAAGTTCGCAAAATCCCTTGGAAATGGATTGTAATTGGGTCGGTCCTGCGGTTACTCTTAAAGGCAGTCTCAAAAACCCCGTTTCTGGAGGAAATACCCAAATGTTTCGAATTACAGCAATTGCAGCGCTCGCTGCAAGCTGTGGCGTCGCCGCCGCAGCTCCCGATGTCATCTGTGGCTCGCTCGACGATGTGAACTTCTACGGCACCGTGGGCGGTATCAGCGCCTACGCCGTGGGCACCACCGCCTGTAACGCTGGCGATGTGAACCTCAAC
>JBBDKK010000069.1:0-5401 GCA_040879395.1 Phycisphaerales bacterium | reverse complement strand
ATCTGCCGGTGCCGCGGCGGGCGAGGCGGGCGTCAGTTTCTGGAAGTCGGGGATGCTGACCTATGTCGACGAGGGCACATCTGAGGAAATGAACCGGGCCATGGAACTCACGATCGAGCGGCTGGCCCTGACCGTCCATGAGACCAAGGACCGCGTGGACGATGACGATGATCAGGTGGGCCGCTGGTGGTCGATCCGCTCGGACCGGGGGCACCTGGTGACCATCGAGGTGCGGCCGCTGACCGTGGCGATGGTGGAGGTCAAGATCAACGCCGGCGCGTTCGGAAACCGGGCGGCCGCGGAACTGATCGCCGACCGACTCAAAGCGGAACTGGACGCCCTGCAGATGCCCGCCGACGAAGCGGCGTCGGACTGAAGACCCAGAGATGGGCGTTTTCGGGAGAAGCGTTCACCTCAGAGCACGCGGAGCAAACAGAGAAGAAAAGGCAGAGGGGAAACAAGAAGAAGTATGTTGAGCACTGAATCCGGGGGTGCCAGGATTGAGTCACAGTACTCCATAGAGATGTATGATGTCATTGGAGTGATTTGCGGTCACGGGTAGTTGATGTGATACCTGATTAACATTCTCTCGTTGGTCGTGTGCGAAGAGCACATAGTGCTTCTTCTTTGAATGGAGTAGGAGTGCTTCTACTTCGCGTGCTTTGTCACCGAGCCTGCAGGCGTCAAAGATGTTGATTCGTGATTGCTTGAGTTGCGCGTCGGGTCTTGATTCACCGTTGAGAAGGATGTGGCCAGAGGCTGGAATCTCAATGTGATACTCTCGCGTGCGGAGCATCCATGTCCATGCCAGACCTGCGATGCAGTACATCACGATGAGCGCACCCGCGGGGCCGAGGATGTGGATAGATCGTCGGCTGGTGGGCGGGTTTAAAATGCCGTTGAGGATGAGGAAATAGATGAGAAGCGTTGCCAAGCCAAAGAGGAGTAAGTATCCGTGCCATAACAGCGACCGCTTGATGAACTGTAACGACATCGATTGGTGAAAAATCAGTGATCCGGAAGCACTGTCGCGCGTGGGAGGAGAAGATGGCAGTGCTGAGAGCATTGACATGTGGGTAAAGATCATTTTGATTGGTTTGCCAGGCATTTCGCAGACCATAGCCGGTTGCATCTTCCTAAACACCCCAATACCCCGAAGGAGACTTCGTCTCCATCGGACCACCCCATTTCCAACCCTCTATCTCCCCCTCTGTGTGCTCTGTGCCCTCTGTGGTAAACTCTTTCCCACTAACCACTAGCAACTCGGATATCCGGCGTATCATCCCCTCCAATGCCCGCCGAATCCCTAGTCCAATCCGGTGCCATCGAGACGATCTCATTCGTCTCGCTTGGCTGCCCCAAGAACCTCGTCGATTCCGAGAAGATGCTCGGATTGCTGGCCGCCGATGGTCTCATGCCCGTTTCCGCCGATGTCCTTGATGACCTCGGGCACGACGACCTCTCGATCTCCGGGTCCGAGCAGGATTCCAGCGCGACCTCCGGGCGCGTCACACCCGCCGACGCCGTCGTCATCAATACCTGCGGCTTCCTCGAGGCCTCCAAGCACGAATCGCTGGGCGTCATCCACGAGGCCGTCAAACTCAAGAACGAGGGCAAGATCAAACGCGTCGTGGTCGCCGGGTGCCTCGTCCAGCGCCACCGGGCCAAGATGTTCGACTGGGCCCCGGGCATCGACGCGATGGTCGGGGTCTTCGACCGCGAGCACATCATCGAGGCCGTCCGCGGCGAGAAATCCGCCCGCGAGGTCCCAACCACGGAATCCTCCCCCAAATACTGGATCAACGCCAACGCCCTGACCAGCGCGGACGCCAAGGGCCTCAACACCGTCGGCCTGACCGTGTCCGGCAAGGACGGCAAGGGCATCGGCTACTACGAATCCGACAACGCCCGCCTGCGCCTCACCCCGCGCCACTACGCCTATCTTCGCATCAGCGAGGGCTGCAACCAGAACTGCGCCTTCTGCACCATCCCCTCGATCCGGGGCAAGATGCGCTCCAAGCCCGAAGACCACATCATCGAAGAGGCCCGCGAACTCATGCGCGACGGCGTTTTCGAGATGCTCCTCATCGGCCAGGACACCACCAGCTACGGCGACGACATCGGAACCGGGCTGTACAACGAGCCGCGACCGTCAGGGAGCGGTCTTTTCCACGCCGGCCTCCCCAAACTTCTCAAATCCCTCTCCGACGCCGTCTCCGAAGAAATCGGCCGCGGGTGGCTGCGGATGATGTACGCCTACCCGACCTACTTCACCGACGACATCATCGACGCCTTTGCCGAGCTGGCCGACCGCGGCAACCTGCTGCCCTACCTCGACATCCCCCTCCAGCACGGCTCGGACCGCGTGCTGGAACTCATGCGACGCAATGTCACCAGCGCCCACCAGACCGAGCTGTGCCACAAGCTCCGCGAGCGCATCCCCGGCATGGCCATCCGCACCACCTTCATCACCGGCTTCCCCGGCGAGACCGACCAAGACCACCAGGAGCTGCTCGACTTCATCGAAGAGGTCCAGTTCGACGCCGTGGGGTGTTTCCAGTACTCGCGAGAGCCGGGCACCGTCGCCGGACGGATGGAGGGCGATCCCGCCCTGGCCGTGCCGCCGGAGGTCAAGCAGCGTCGCCACGACGAGATCATGGCCGCCCAGCAGGAGATCGCCTTCGGCCAGGCCGAGTTCATCGCCGAGCAGTTCGACGAATCCCGACCCACCCAAACCGGGGCCCAGTTCGATATCCTGATCGACAAGAACACCGGCAACCAGGTCGAGCCCACCCCCGGCGTCAGCGATGGCGGCACCCTCTACAGCGGCCGCACCTACTTCCAGGCCCCCCAGATCGATTCGACCACCCATGTCATCGCCAAAGGCAAGCTCTCACCGGGCGAACTGGTCCGCTGCACCATCGTCGCCTCCGACGGCTACGACCTCATCGCCCGCCCTGTCGAGGAACTCGAACGCAAGGTCTCGTTGAGTCTGCTATAGATTTCTCGTGGGGTGCCACTACTCGACGCGCAGCGGCGCAGTAGTGCTCTTGGGTGGTTCAGAGGATACGACCGCGCCGAAGACGGCGAGTAGCGGCACCCAGAGGGTGAAGGGCATTTCACCCGTTTTATGAGGTGATCAGCTCATGGACCGGGTCGAGAACCCGCTCTTCTTTTCAATCACCAATCCGCCACCAGCCGATAACCTCATCATGGTCCGAAGCGGTCATGTGGTGATGTTGTGCGCACTGGTCCTGCTGACCATCGGTGTGGTGATGGTCCAGTCGGCTGGGATGTCGGTGCGCCCCATCGAATCCGATATGGACCCCACGGCCGCCGCCGCCGTCTCGGGCGTGAGCATCAAGTCCCTGCTGACCTCCCGCACGAGTCTGTACCTGGTCATCGCCGTCGCAGCCATGCTCCTGGCCTGGCGTCTGCCGCTGCGCCGCGTGGCCGACCGGCTCGAGCGCGTCGTCTGGTTCCGCCCGGGCGGGGACCTTGGCGTACTGGCCATCGCCTCGCTCATGCTCATCGGCCTGCTGCTGCTGGTCTATGTCCCCGGTATCGCCCGCGTGGAGAACGGCTCGGCCCGCTGGATCAACCTGCACACGCCGGGCCTGGAAAGCATCCAGCCCTCGGAAATCGCCAAATGGGCGATCATCGCCCTCGTCGCGTGGTACGGGGCCCGCCTGGGCTCCTACCGCGACCACAAGCTCCGCAGGTTCTTCACCGGGCTCATGCCCGTGTGCCTGAGCGTGGGCGTGGTCTCTGGCGTGGTCATCATGGAGGACCTGGGCACCGGCGCGCTAATGGTGCTGGCCGCGGGCGTGGTCCTGCTGGCCGCCGGGGCCCGGTGGATCCATTTCGGCATGTTCGTCCCCCCGGTGCTGGCCGGGCTGGCGATCGCGGTCATCGCCGCCCCCTACCGCGTGCAGCGGATCACCGCCTTCCTCGACCCCTACGCCGACCCCGCCGGTGCCGGCTACCACATGATCCAATCGCTCTCCACCGTCGCCGGCGGCGGGATCTTCGGGCGCGGGCTGGGCAACGGGCTCCAGAAGTTCGGCTACCTGCCCGAGGACACCACCGACTTCCTCTTCGCCGTCGTCTGCGAGGAACTCGGCCTCATCGGCGCGGTCATCGTCATCTGTGCCTACGCCGGGATCGTCTGGGCCGGGACCGGCATCGCAATGCGTGAACGCTCCATGACGCTGCGGCTGATGATCCTGGGCATCATCTCCACATTCGCCATCCAGGCACTGATCAACCTCGTCGTCGTCACCGGGCTCGGCCCGACCAAGGGCATCGCCCTGCCGCTGATATCCTCGGGCGGCACCGGCTGGATCATGACCGCGTTCATGCTCGGCCTGATCGTCTCCATCGACCGCACCCGCGAGTACGCCGTCCTCTATATGGACCAGCCCGCCGACGCCGACGAATCGCTCATCGCCATCCGCGCCGCCCGCGGCTCATACATCGAACCTAAGCCCACCCTCGCCGATCGCGCCGGGATCTTCGGATCGGCAACCACCCCGCCCGAACTCATCGCCCGCCCAGCACCCAGTAATCCGCAAACAACCCCGCTCGCCTCCGGCGTCGACGAGCACCCGGTCGAGGACGACGAGATGGAGCAGTTGCTCGCTGGCCCGTCCGACGCGGACGACCCGTCGCCGCTGATCCGGATCATGCCCCGCCTGGGCCTGCGGTCCCGCGCCGCCCAGCGGCAGGACGATCCGGACGACGATGCCCGCGAAGATGAATCCCCGGCCGCCGAGGGCGAGCAAGAACGGGCAGACCTGTTCTCATGACCCCAGGGGCATCCCCATCGCGCCCCCGGGCCTTCGTGTTCGCCGGCGGCGGAACCGGCGGCCACATCTACCCCGCACTCGCCATCATCGAGCAGATCCGCGCCCTCGACCCCACCGCCTCCGTCCAACTCCTGATTTCTAGCCGCCCAGGCGATGCCGAGATCCTCGCACCCACCGGCATCGACCACCAGCCCCTGCCCGCCATGCCCTTTTCGACCCGCCCGCGCGGGCTGGCCCGGTTCCTGGGCGCCTGGGTCCCGAGCGTGCGGCGCACGCGGGCGTGCCTGCATGAGCTCAAAGCGGACCACGACCCCGTTCTGGTGGCCATGGGCGGGTTCGTCGCCGCGCCCGCTGCCCGCGGGGGCCATTGCGAGGGTGTGCCCGTCGTGCTGGTGAACCTCGATGCCGTGCCAGGCAAGGCCAACGAACTCATCGCCCGCAGGGCCCGGACCGTCTGGACCGCCGCCGATGTCGAGGGCCATCGCGACTGGCACCGCGTCCGCCCCATCGTCCGGGCCTCAACGCTCGATACCCCGTCCCAAGGCCCGTCGCGCCGGTCGTTCGGGCTCGATCCGGACCGCCCAACCCTCCTG
>JBBDKK010000068.1:0-5419 GCA_040879395.1 Phycisphaerales bacterium | reverse complement strand
CCGGTGTCCGACAAGCCACTGCGCCCATTCGACTATGTCATCGCCGGCCTGGTCGTGGTCCGCCTGGACTACCGCCCGGTGCTGGCCGCTCTGGAAGTCCTCCGCGCCGAGATCGGTGTGTCCCAGGCCGAACTGCTCGCCGAAGCCGTGCTGTGGGGCCATGAACGCAACGAAACGATCCGCGACCACGAGGTCACCCGCCAACGCCTGCTCATCGAGGTGCAGGGGCTGCAACTGGATGTGCTCGACCGCCGCACCATCATCGAGGCCGACCGGATCGAACTGCGGCGCGTAGAGCACAACCTCGCGGGGCTCGAAGACCTGTACGCGATGGGGGCGGAAACCGAGTTCCTCCTGACCCAGGAGCGATTGCTCCGCGAAACCCTGATCATGCAGATCGAGGAGCAGGAGAAGGCCCTGGCCCGCGCCCAGGCGCAGCTCGAAGACTCCACGGGGCGCCTGACCGAGATCCCCCAAACACTGCCCGACGAACTCGACCGCCTCCTCGCCCCGACCCGTGCGGCCATCAAGGTCCACGAGGCGGGCATCCGAGAACTCGAAGTACTCGCCGAGCAACTCCAGATCCGCGCTCCCATCAGCGGCATGATCTCGGCCGTCTACTTCGAGCCCGGCGAGGTCGCCTCCCCGGGCCTGCCGGTGCTCACCATCGCCTCGCCCGAAGCAGACTCCATCGTGACCTACATCCGGGAGGTCAACCCGATCCGACCCGAAGTGGGAGCAACGGTCGAACTCCGCCCCATCCATCACCGCGGATCGGTCGTCAACGCAACCATCGAACAGGTCGGCACGCAGGTCGAACTCGTGCCAGAGCACCAACGCCGCACCCCCAACGCCATGGAATGGGGCCTCCCGGTGCTCATCGCCATGCCGCAGGAACTCAATGTCCCACCCGGCGAACTCGTCCGCGTCCGCTTCCGCTGATCCCCGTGATTCGCACCCGACTCCCCTCCCTCACCCGAAAAACCTATCCGGACCCATGCCGACCTCAATATGTGTCATCCCCTGCACAAACGCATGATTCCAACTACCTAATTCTACTGAGCGCACACCCCCTCATACGCCATTCCATCACATCCGATCATCCCGCCACCCCGCCCCGCCGATGCCATCAAGCAGGCCGGACGCGTTGAACCCTCCTCCACCCGGTCCCTAGCACGCAACAGCCAGGGCCCCCATGAACAACCCGCCAACCCCCGCCAACCCAAGGCCCGCCGGCAGAATCCCGATGTACTCGGCTCTCCTACTCGCCTTCATCGTCCTGCTCGGCACGATGTTCACGCTCTCCTATCAGTCGTACAACCGCGAGCAGGCCGACCGCCTCGCCCGCAGCGCGCAATCCATGCGCAGCGCGATGAACGAAACACTCGAACAAAAATCCCAATCGCTGCTCGCCCTGCTCTCGCTGCTCACAAAGCAGGAAACCCTCATCGACGCCATGACCCGCGCCGACCGCCAGGACCTGCTCCGCCTGGGCACCCCGATGTTCGATGACCTCAGCAGCCGGGCCAACATCACCCACTTCTACTTCCACACACCCCAGGGCGCCAACTTCCTCCGCCTCCACGAGCCCGACCACCACGGAGACCCGATCAACCGCTTCACCATGCGCCGCGCGATGGAAACCGACCAGCCCGCCATCGGCAACGAACCGGGCCCCTTCGGACGCTTCACCCTCCGCGCGGTCGTGCCCTGGAAAGCCGACGGCCGACTGCTGGGCTACCTCGAACTCGGCATCGAGTACGAGGACATCGTCGAAGAGGTCGCCAAAGCTCAGGACCTGCAGATGATCGTCGCCGTCAACAAATCCGTGCTGGTCCCCGAACTCTGGGAAAACGCGGTCGCGCGAGAGAGCCAGCAACGCGGCGTGCCACCCCTGGCCCGATGGGACGACTACACCGATGTCGCCATCGTCTTCAGCTCAACCGCAACGGTCCCGCCCGAGGCCGACAGATTCCTCGATCTGGGCTGCACGGGCATACACACCAGCGAGCTGGTCCACCGCGACGACGGGCGATCCATCCAGATCATCTGCGATACCGTGCCAGATATTCTGGGCAACAACGCCGCCAGTCTCATCGTCCTCCGCGATGTCACCGAAGACATCCGGGCGACACAAAGGCATCTGATTCTTGACGGCGTCATCAGCTCCGCCATCTGCGCCCTCCTCCTCCTCGCCTTCCTCCTCGCCTTCGAACGCATCCACCGCCTCCTCAACCGCCAGACCGCCCGGCTCCGCGAGGCCTACGAGCAACTCCAAAGGAGCACCGACGAACACGAATCCCTCCAGCGCAAGCTCGTCATCGCCTCCCGCGAAGCCGGCATGGCCGAGGTCGCCACCGGCGTCTTGCACAATGTCGGCAATGTTCTCAACAGCGTCAATGTCTCGGCCAGCGTCATCGCTGACCAGCTCAGGCATTCAGAAGTACCCGCCCTCATCCAGGCCGGCGAGCTGATCCGCCAGCACGCCCACGACCTCCCCCGCTACCTCACACAGGACCCCCGCGGGAGCACGCTCCCCGCCTTCCTCCAGGAACTCGGCCGGTGTCTCAGTGCGGAGCACGACACACTCAAGCAGGAGATGACCTCCCTCTCGGCCGGCATCGACCACATCAAAAGCATCGTCTCCACCCAGCAGATCCTCGCCCGCAAGCGGACCGTCCTCGAGCCCGCCGACCCCGCCGATGTCCTCGAATCCGCCCTCGAACTCCAGCAGGACGCCTTCCTCCGCAACAATGTCACCATCAACCGCGACTACGACCAGCTCCCCGCCGTTCCCCTCGACAAGCACCGCATCCTCCAGATCCTCACCAACCTCATCTCCAACGCCAAGCAGGCCCTCGCCGAATCCGACCGTCCCGACAAACGCCTCACCCTGCGCGTCTCTTCCATCCACGACGATGCAACCCCCGCGATCCGCTTCGAGGTCCGCGACAACGGCTCGGGCATCGCCCCCGAGCACCACGACCGCCTCTTCCGCCACGGATTCACCACCAAATCCAGCGGCCACGGCTTCGGCCTCCCAAGCGCCGCAGCCGCCGCGCAGGTCATGGGCGGATCGCTCACCGTCCAAAGCGACGGCCCCGGCAAGGGTGCCTCATTCGTGCTGACAATACCCGTCGAGACCGCCGAGCAGAGCCCGGAGAATGCCTCTTCCGCAACACATTCCTCGCCCGGGCAGGCCGCCTAAAGAGACAGGAACACCATGCACCGAATCCTCATCATCGACGACACCCACGCGATCCACGACGACTTCCGCAAGATCCTCCTGCCCACCCGCGCCGCCGGCTCATCCCTCCAGCGCGCCAAGGCCGCCCTCTTCAACGAGCCCGTCCCGCCAGACGCCCCCCCGCACGCCTTCGAACTCGAATACGCCCTCCAGGGCGAAGAGGGTTTCAACAAACTCAAGCAAGCCGTCGCTGAGGATCGTCCCTTCGCCGTCGCCTTCGTCGACATGCGCATGCCCCCCGGCTGGGACGGACTCAAAACCATCGAGCGGATGTGGGAGGCCGATGCCGAGGTCCAGGTCGTCATCTGCACCGCCCACTCCGACCACTCGTGGTCCGAGATCACCGACACCCTCGGCATGACCGACCGCCTGCTCATCCTCAAAAAACCCTTCGACGCCATCGAAGTCCTCCAGCTCGCCACCGCCCTCAGCGAGAAATGGGACCTCAAGCGCCAGGCCACCCTCAAGTTTGGGGAACTCGACCGCCTCGTCGAAATCCGCACACGCGAACTCGAGCACGCCGTCAAGCACGACAAGCTCACCGGCCTCCCCAACCGCACCCTCCTGCGTGAACGCCTCAATGCCGCCTACCAGGAGCACCTCCTCCCCGCCGGCGATCGTTTCGACCTCCTCTTCCTCGATTTCGACCGCTTCAAGGCCGTCAACGACAGTCTCGGGCACGACGCCGGCGACGAGATGCTCCGCGAAATCGGCAAACGGATGGTCGTGACTCTCCGGGATGAAGAATGGACATCACGCAGCAGCGAACTGCTCGCCGCAAGAATGGGCGGCGACGAGTTCGTCATCCTCGCCGTCGGACTGCCCTCCGCGGCCGACGCCCGACAACTCGGCGATGCAATCCTCACCGACCTCGCCCAGCCCTTCGACCTCAACGGATACAACCTGAGCACCACCGCCAGCGTGGGGATCACCTCCAGCGAGATCGGATACGACGCGCCCGAGGGCGTACTCCGCGACGCCGACACCGCGATGTACCTGGCCAAAGCCGCGGGCAAGGCCCAGTGCGTCGTCTTCGACGAAAAAATGCACCACGAAGCACAACAACGGGTCCACCTCGAATCGGACATGCGCGGCATGGTTGAGCGAGATGAACTCATCCTCCACTACCAGCCGGTGATATGCACCCGCTCCGGCACAACCCGCGGCTTCGAGGCCCTCGTCCGATGGAACCGCAACGGCAAGCAACTGCTCATGCCAGACAGCTTCATCCCCATCGCCGAAGAAAATGGCGCCATCATCGAGCTCGGAGAATGGGTCCTGGGTGAGGCGTGCCGCCAGCTTGCCCAATGGCAAAAAACACACCCCAAGGCCGCGGACATGCGTATGAATGTGAATGTCTCGGCGATCCAGCTCATGTCCGTGCATGTCCTCGACCATATCCGCGATGCGCTCGATCAGAGCGGGATCGATCCCGCCTCCCTGGTCATCGAGATCACCGAGAGCGCGATCATCCGCGACCCGGACTACACCATCGCCCTGCTCCACCGCATCAAGGAAATGGGCGTACAGATCTACCTCGACGACTTCGGCACCGGCTACACCTCACTCAGCTACCTCCACCGCCTCCCCCTCGACGGCCTCAAGCTCGACCGCAGCTTCATGAGCAGCGTCATCGAACGCCGCGACTACGCATCCATCGTCCACGCCATCATCGACCTCTGCCAGAACCTGGGCATCAAGGTCGTCTGCGAGGGCGTCGAATGCGCCGAACAGGTCGCCATGCTCCAGTCCATGGACTGCGACCTCGCCCAGGGCTACTTCTTCAGCCGCCCCGTCCAAGCAGACAAGGCCGCCCTGCTCATCGACCAAAACGACCACCCCAACCTCTCCTCCGCCGCCTGATTGGTTGTCCCGGGTGGCCCGACGGAGCCGTCCCCGGCTCCTTCGGGTTCTCATCTCCTCCCCCGCGCTTGCGGGGGAGGTGGCAAGGCGCAGCCGTGACGGAGGGGGATCTTCCTCTCGTTCCCTTCCCGCACGCTCTGGGTGCCCGTACTCGCCGCGCAGCGGCGCAGTGCGGTCTTCGCTCCCCCCTACTACTCCTCGTGGGACGGGCTTCCAGCCCGTTACTCCCCCACTCTCCTCCCCTCCACTCGTCTCCCCCGCACCGCCGGGGGCGGATCTGCGACCCGCGGGGGAGGCACAAGATGGGGA
>JBBDKK010000067.1:4177-5455 GCA_040879395.1 Phycisphaerales bacterium | reverse complement strand
ATGATGGCGGCGGTTCGGTTGGTGTGGAAGCCGATCTGGACAGCGTGCGGACCATCGCCGCGGGTTTGGAGGCGGATTGGCCGGGGTGGGTGGTCGAGATCGTGCCCAGCGCGGGCGGTGTGCTGGTGATCATCGATCCATTGCGGGTTTCTCCGCAACTCGCCAAGGAAACGCTGGCTGGGATTCTCCGTGGAATATCCATAGCGAGTGGCCGCCCGGGACCAACGCGGGATCTGGTGATTCCGGTGTGCTACGACCCGGCCCTGGCACCCGATCTGGCTTGGGTCGCGGGGACCTTGGGGATTGCGAGCGATGAGGTGGTCGGGCTGCATGCCGGCGGGGGGTATGTGGTGTCCACGATGGGATTTTCGCCCGGATTCGGCTATCTCGGGGGTTTGCCCGAGGTGCTGCGGCTTCCGCGGCGGGCGGAGCCGCGGATTCGGGTAGAGGCGGGGAGCGTGGCGATCGCTGAGGATCGGACGGCTGTATACCCGCATGCAACGCCCGGGGGATGGCATCTGATCGGGCGGTCACCGCTGGCGATGTTCGATGCCGAGCGTGATCCGCCCGCCCTGTTGGGCGTCGGGGACCGAGTCCGATTCGAGCCGATTTCTCGGGATCAATACGATCGAATGATTCAGAACGCAGGGGAAACGGTGGGCTGATGGGTGTTGTGCGTGTGGTTGAAGCCGGGATGATGACCACGGTCCAGGACCTCGGTCGGTTCGGGCACGCGGCGGTGGGTGTGCCGCAGAGCGGGGGCGCGGATTGGCTGTCGCTGCGGATCGGCAATCGGCTGCTGGGCAACGATGACAAGGATGCGGTGCTGGAGATGACACTTGTGGGCGGGCGCTTTGTCTTTGAGGAGTCTTCGCTGATTTGTCTGGCTGGGGCCGATATGCCCTCGGCCATGGTCTACGGCGGCGGTCGTGAGTATCCGGTGGAGCGCTGGCGGCCTGTTGTGGTCGTGGCCGGAGACGAGTTGCGCATCGGCCCGCTTCGGGGTGGGGCGCGATCCTATATATGTGTCGCGGGCGGTGTTCGCACGCCGCCGGTGCTGGGGAGTCGTTCGACGCTCGTTTCGTGCGGCTTGGGCGGCGTAGGGCGGGCGTTGCGGGCGGGGGATCAGTTGGAGATCGGGATTTACGAACCGGGACGGGTGGTCTGTGCGCTGGGCGAGGAAGAAGCGGAGCGGGCGGGGGCGGTCATCGGGCGGCGAACACTGCGGATCGTGCCCGGGGCGCAGCTCGTCTACGGCCCACCGCTCGAGACCGGCTT
>JBBDKK010000067.1:0-4167 GCA_040879395.1 Phycisphaerales bacterium | reverse complement strand
GGGGCGCAGGGGGGGTTGTTTCCGGACTCGGTCGCCGATTGGCTCGCCGGTTCGGTGTTCCGTGTGTCCGAACAGAGCGACCGCGTGGGGGTGCGCCTTACCGGTGCGCGGATTGAGCCGCCGGGTGATGGCCGGGGCAGGTCGGAAGGGACCGTCCCGGGAAGCGTGCAGTTCCCCGCCGGGGGCGAGCCGATCGTGCTGGGTGTGGACGGCCCCACCACCGGCGGCTATCCGGTGCCCGCGTGCGTGATTGCGGCGGACCTGCCCGCGCTGGGACAGCTCAGGCCGCGCGATGAGGTACGCTTTGAATGGGTTGATCGGGCGCGGGCGGTCGAGTTGCTGCGCGATATGGAGATTCTGATCGCATCCGTCGGCCCGAAGACGACTGTATCGGGATATGAGAAGGTTGACCACGATGGCCGATGAACACGATCACCGATGGGTGCATCTCGGGTGCGATACCGGCGAGGCCCCCGCCGGACCGTTACGCGAGCGGGAACTGCTGCTCATGGAGCATGTGAGCGCGGTGAGCATCGCGTGCGGCGGGCACGCGGGCGATCACGAGTCCATGCGAGTAGCGGTTGAGGGGGCGATCCGGTACGGGTGTGTCGTCGGGGCCCATCCGTCCTACCCGGATCGTCAGGGTTTCGGGCGAAAGGCGATCGAGTTGAACCCATCGGAACTTCTGATTTCCTTGATCGAGCAAATGGCCGCACTTCGGGATGTGTGCGGCTCAGTGGGAGCAACGGTTGAGTTCGTCAAGCCACACGGCGCGCTGTATCACGCGGCATCAAACCCCGAGACGGCTTCGATGATCGCGGAGGCGACTGGGGCCGTGTATCCGAACACTGCGATGGTCGGGGCGGCGGGTTCGGCAGCGGTTGAGCATTGGCGAGCCGCCGGGATCAGGGTCCTGGCGGAAGGGTTCATCGACCGGGCATACGAGCCCGGCGGCATGCTGCGTAGCCGTGGGCTGCCTGGGGCGCTGATCACGGATCCCAAAGATGCGAGCGAGCGGGCGGTGCGGCTTGCTCGGGGAGAGGGATTGGATGCTCATCAGGGCGGGGGGATGCGGGATGTCCGCATGCTGTGTGTGCACTCCGATACGCCGCACGCGCTGGCGATCGCCTCCGCGGCCCGGCGTGCGCTGACCGATGCGGGGATCGGGATCGGCGTTCCGATGTGACTGATTCGCATATACTTGCCCATGCCCGATTTTGAACACGCTCCCATCAAGCGGCACGAGGCCTTGGTCCCACTGAGCCGGGACCATTTCACTGGTCTTGTCCGCGCCCAACGGCTCATCAAATCCACACACGAGGACCGGGTCGCCCGGCATAAGGCCCTGGCCGGATTCCTCGACGCATGGAACAGCGAGATCGCGGCCCATTTCGATGATGAGGAGCGGTTGTTCAAGGGAAAGATCAGCGGTGAGGACGAGCAGCGGCTTCTGCGTGAGCACAAAGAGATCCGCGCGCTGGCCAAGGAGGCCGCGGAGATGCGGTCGTCTATAGATCCCTCACCTGAACGGCTGAAGCGCATCGGCGTCGCACTGCGCGACCATATCCGCTGGGAGGAGCGTGAGCTGTTCGGGCGCGTCGAGGCATCCGCCTGTGAAGAGCAACTGAACGAGATGGCCCGCGAGACCGCAAAGATCGAGGCCTCGCGGCCGCGGTCAAAGGTGTACGGTCAGGATGCGGCAGACTCCATCGAAGACGGATGAGCCGGTGGCTCGGGCGTGTATCAGTCCCTGTTCCAGCGTTGATCGGCCGCGATGACATCGGCGTTGAGGTCCTCGGCCTTGGTATCGGCATCGTCGCGGCGGGCATACGCGGCGAGGTTGGAGGCCATGGGCGTGCGGAGTTCGGGGGATTCCACAAACCAGCCCTGGTGCGTGTGGAACCATTCCAGCGTGTCGTAATCCCTCGACCAACGATCGAGGATCACCAGCTCCGCATGCTCGGCTTCGTAGTTCATCTGGCAGTTGAAATCATCGAAGATCAGCGGCTCGCGCCCACGGACACCATCGATGATGGTGGCGGTGCCGAAGCGTTCATCGCTGACAATCATGCCGCATTCCACGCAGACTGATTCCCCCAGGCGTATATCCGGCGGCCCTTCGTCGGTCTTGGCGCGGCAACCCGGCAGCGAGAGCACGGAGACGGCCAGCGTCCACCCGATCATGGTCCACCGCGTGCCCATCAGATTGACCCCCGCTTCTTGAAGAGCAGCACGGCCAGAACCAGCGGGAGGAGCGTCCAGAGGATGAGCACGGCGACCAGCACCCAAGGCAGGGCCCTTCCGTAGGTCTGGGATGCGTACATGCCGACCGGTCCCAGAACATCGAGCGAGGCGTTGAGATTGACGATCACGCCCATCTTGAACGCCTGGAGCGGGTTGATGATCCCCAGCGCGAAGACCTCCTGTACGCGGAGCTTGAAGATGACCGTACCGGCCATGAGCCCCAGATCGCTGAGAAATACAAAGATCAACCAAGTGAACAGTCCAACGCCCGTGGCGATGCCGCTCCGACGCGAGACAACCGAGATCAGCATGCCCAGTGAGAGCATGGAGAGGGCCAGCACACAGGTGAAGATGACGAGCATCAGGAACGAGCCGATGCCCACGCCCCCCGCGCGCCATGCGAGCACGGCCGCGCTAAGGCCGAAGCCCACGCAGAGCGAGCACGACAGGGCGGCGGCCAGGCCGAGGTATTTTCCGAGGAGCAACTCGGAGCGTGAGATCGGCTGGGCGAGCAAGTAGAGAAGCGTCCCCCGCTCACGCTCACCCGCCATTGTGCCCGCACCCGCCGTCAGGGCCATAAGCGGGACAATGAGCATGATCAGGTTCAACAGACCCGCCGCGGTCCTGCCGAAACCGGCGAATCCCTGCGAGCCAGAGCCCGCCAGCGACATGAACGAAACGGCGATCGCAAGGACTGCAAAGGCGATGGTATAGAGCAGGAACCACTTGCTGGAGATGGCATCTCGGAACTCGCGACGGGCGAACGCGCCCATGCCGCGGAGCCGGCCGAGATGGGGTCCGGGGACCTGTACTCTCACGCGATCCGGGATTCGATTGGTTGTGTTGATCGTGCTCATATGGGCACCTTCTTCCCGTTTCGGTCGGCGGGCTCGGCCCTGGCTTCGATGGTTGACTCCACGGTCGGGACATCCTCGAGCATGTCGAAGTCGCGGACATCGATCGATGCACGGGAGAGGGCCGCCACCGGCTCGGCCTTGCGGTGGCGTTCGACGGCCACGCACAGCCCATGGGCGTTGATGTGCACCGCGAGCCCGGCTTCACGCAGCACGGAAGCCGCTTCTTGATCGGTGGCGTTGCTCAGGTGCAGACGCATGGTCTGGACCGGGGCGTTGTGGGGCCAGAGGTCCGTGGGCGTCGTATCGCGCACTATGCGGCCCTTCTCCATCACCAGCACACGCCCGGCAAGTGATACCACCTCGTCGGGTCGATGGGACGCGAAGACGAGGGTCTTGCCCATGCCGTGGAGCCGGTGAAGCGTCTCGACGACCTCTCCGCGGCCCGAGGAATCGAGATTTGATGTGGGCTCGTCGAGGACCACGATGGGCGGATCGGCGATCATCGCGATGGCCAGGGCCAGACGCTGCTTCATGCCGCCGGAAAGATCGCGGACGCGCTTTCGCTCGTGACCGGCGAGGCCGACTTTGTCAAGAGAAGCGATGGCCGCAGCGGAATCTACCCACCGTAGCCGCGCGAAAAACAGGATGGATGCGCCTAGGCGGGCATCGTCGTGGAAGGCGAGTTCCTGGGGGACATAGCCGACCAGCGACCGAGCGTGCTTGCCGCGACGCCGCACATCGACACCGTGGATCTTTACCCGGCCCGCCGTTGAGGGGAACACGCCCAGTAGGCATCGGATGAGGGTGGTCTTGCCCGCGCCGTTGCTCCCCCACAGGGCGAGCGAATCGCCCTGTTCGACGGTGAATGACACATCGTCGACGGCGAGCACCCGTTTGAACCGCTTGGTGATTCCGGTTGCTTCGATCATGCCGCGGACCTTTCTCTGCCGTCCCCTGCCCGATCCGTGTGGCGGGCCCGTTTGCCGAGCTCGTCGCCGGGGCGTGCGATGAACCCGATGCCGAGGCCGCCTGCGAGCAAGAGCCCGGCGGAGACGAGCGACATGTT
>JBBDKK010000066.1:0-5481 GCA_040879395.1 Phycisphaerales bacterium | reverse complement strand
CGAACTCGCCGCCGATCACCTGCGCCGCTCGCTCGAACTCCGAAGAGGACAGTGGTCCCCCGGGAGCCGGGAAATATCCTCCACGGAGGTCGCGCTCGCCGCCGTCCTGCTCGCGCTGGGCGAACTCGACGAGGCCGATGCGATGGCGGCCGCGGCTCTTGAAGCCATGCACCCATCGGTCATGGCCCGACCGATCGTAAGGGCGACACGCGTGCGCGCTCAGATACTGCGGGCACGCGGCCAGCCGGAACAGGCCCGCGCAATGCTCGACGCCGCCGCCACGCGATTACGAGACGCGGGGATCGACCCCGAAGTAATCGCCCACCTGAATATAGAAGAGTGATTTATGACCGGATGATGAAACCTGAATGAGAAAACATATAAGTATCTCAGTGCGCAATCACGACCATCTGAGAACCTCGATGCGGCTTCTTGTCACCCGCGCCCCGCACACTATGATCCAGTATGCACACATGGTTGAGGGACCATCAAGAATACCGCGCAGGATCGGCGGCGGGCCATGGCTGAAAGAGACAACGGCCAAAGCGACGGACGATCGCCAGAGCGGGCGTCCGCACCCGAATCACCGTGGGCGATGCCGGCGGAAAAAATCGCCGGCGAGATGGGTGTCGATCCCGAAAGCGGACTGAGCACCGCCGATGCCGACGAGCGCGTAGGGAAATACGGTAAAAACCAGCTCCGACAAACCGAGCGGGCCAACAAGCTCAAGATCCTTGTGCGCCAGTTCAAAAGCATGCTGATCATGCTGCTGGCGGCGGCCGGGCTCGTCTCGGTGATCTTCGCTCGGTGGATGGAGGGCGGGGCCATCCTCGCCGTGATCCTGGTCAACACGCTCATCGGCTTCTTCACGGAACTCAAGGCGATGCGTTCGATGGAAGCGCTGCGGGAGATGGCTCAGGCAAAGACCACGGTCCGCCGCGACGGCAAGAACACCGAGATCCCCGCCGAGGAACTGGTCCCAGGAGATGTCGTAATCCTTGAAGCCGGCGATGTGGTGGCGGCGGACCTGCGGATCATCAAAGCGTCCAAGCTCGAAGCCAACGAATCGGCCCTGACCGGTGAATCGCAGCCGGTCGGCAAAGGCACGGACACGGTCGAGGCGGACACGGACCTGGCCGAGCGGACGAGCATGCTCTACAAGGGCACCGTCATATCCCGCGGCTCGGCCGAGGGCGTCGTGGTCGCCCACGGCATGGACACCGAGTTGGGACGGATCGCCAGTCTGGTCGAGGAGGCCGAGCAGTCGGCGACACCGCTGGAACAGCGGCTGGAAAAACTCGGCCGGATGCTGATCTGGATCACGCTGGCCGTGGCGGCGGTCACGATCGTGGTCGGTCTGCTGCGGGGCAAGGAAACCCTGTTGATGGTGGAGACGGGCATCGCCCTGGCGGTGGCGTCGATCCCCGAGGGATTGCCCATCGTGGCGACGCTGGCGCTGGCCCGCGGCATGCACAGGATGGCCAAGCGCAACGCCCTGATCAATCGCCTGTCGGCCGTGGAGACGCTGGGCTCGACCGGGGTGATCTTCAGCGACAAGACCGGCACGCTGACCGAGAACCAGATGACGGTCACCCGCTACACGCTGGCCAGCGGCGAGGTCCGCGTCGAAGGCCTGGGTCTGACCCCAGAGGGCGCGTTCCTGCGCGATGAAGAGGAAATCGACCCCGGCGAAAACGATGTGCTCTTGAGGGCCATCGAAGTGGGGGTCCTATGCAACAAGGCATCCATCGATAGCGATGAGGAAACCGAGGGGAACCAAGACGACGAGGATGAGCACGAGGGCGATGGCGGGCCGGAGGAAGACTCCGAGGTGGAAGAAGAGGACTCCGGCATCCGGGGAACTGGTGATCCGATGGAGGTCGCCCTTCTGATCGCGGGGGCCAAGGCGGGGATCGACCGGTCGTCGCTTCTGGAGAAGTATCCAGAGGAGCGGGAGGAAGCCTTCGACCCCGACACCCGCGCGATGGCGACCTACCACAAGACGGACAGCGGCTACCGCGTGGCGGTGAAGGGGTCGCCCGAATCGGTCATCGAGGCCTGCACGCGTATATATAAGGATGGCGATGAGCGGGACCTCGGCGATGACGAACGCAATGAGTGGCACGAAACCTGCGATCGAATGGCCAAGGAGGGCAGCCGCGTGCTGGCGCTGGCGCAGAAGCACTGCGATTCGGTGGATGAGGAGCCGTATGAGGACCTGACGCTGATCGGGGCGGTCGGGATGCACGATCCACCTCGTGAGGAGGCCGGGGAGGCGATCGAGCGGTGCCGGGACGCCGGGATCACGGTCATCATGGTGACGGGCGATCAGCCGGGGACCGCGGTCAGCGTCGCCGGCGCACTGAGCATGACCGACGGCGATGAGCCGCGGGTTGTCACCGGTCGCGATCTGCGGGAACGGGGCGAGGGCGATGGGGACGGCGATGATGATCTATTGGGCGTGACGATCTATGCGCGGATGGAGCCGGCGCAGAAGCTGCGGCTGATCGGGATGCACCAGGACGCGGGTTCGGTTGTGGCGATGACGGGTGACGGCATCAACGATGCGCCCGCGCTCAAGAAGGCGGACATCGGCATCGCGATGGGAATGCGGGGGACCGAGGCGGCCAAGGAAGCCGCGGACATGGTGCTGCAGGATGACAACTTCGAGACGATCGTGCGGGCCGTCGAGCACGGGCGGACGATCTTCTCCAACATCCGCAAGGCAGTCATCTTCATGATGTGCACGAATGTCGCCGAGGTGATCGCGGTGAGTGTGGCGGCGTTCGCCGACTGGACGCTCCCGCTGCTTCCGCTGCAGATCCTGTATCTCAATGTCATGACCGATGTGTTCCCCGCGCTGGCGCTGAGCGTGGGGCCGGGGAGCGGGCACGAAATGGAGAACCCGCCGCGTGATCCAGACGAGCAGGTGCTGACGCGGGGGCACTGGATGTGGATCTGTGGGGCCGCGTGCGTGGTTGCGGCGTGCGTGCTGGGGAACATGTTGCTTGCCGAGAATACCTTCGAGATGTCCTCGGAGGCGGCCATCACGATCGCGTTCATCACGCTGGGGATGAGCAAGCTGTGGTTCGTGTTCATTCTCCGCGACAAACGCTCGGGTATATTCGACAACGAGATCGTGCGGAACAAGTGGATGTGGGGCGCGCTGGGTATCTGCGCACTGCTGCTGGTCGCCGCGGTGTACCTGCCGGGACTCTCGACGGTGCTGGGCACGGAGAACCCGGGGAGAACCGGATGGCTGATGATCCTGTGCGGCAGCCTGGTGCCGCTGATATTGGGACAGGCGTGGCTGATCTGGACTGGTCGCGGGAAGCGCGGGTTTGAGAACGGCGATGAAAATAATGAGAAGGGAGTCGCATCGTGAGCAAGGAGAAGAATGCCGCGGGGGTGGTGACACTGACGATGAATCCAGCGCTGGATACCAGCGTTGGGCTGGATCGGATGGAGCCGGAGATTAAGCTGCGCTGCGAACGGCCACGCCGGGCGCCCGGCGGCGGGGGGATCAATGTCGCGCGGGCGGTGACGCAACTCGGCGGGGAGGCGGTCGCGGTGTACCCCGCCGGGGGGCACATGGGCGATGAGCTGTCCGATCGGATCGATGAGCTGGGGGTGCGGACGGCGCGGGTTTCGATCGGAGAGACTACGCGAGAAAATATCGTGGTCTTTGAGCGCAAGGAGGGGGACCGCGTTTACCGGCTGAACATGCCCGGGGCCCGTGTTACGGAAGATGAGCGGCGGGCGTGCCTTGAGCGGGTGGAAGAGGAGTTGTGTTCTGACGGGGTAGAGGGTTGCGTGCTGGTCATCAGCGGGAGTCTGCCGCCGGGTGTGGATCCGGGTTTCTACGCGGAGGTCATCGGGCTGGCGCGGTCAAGGTCGGTGCGTGCGGTGGTGGACACATCGGGCGATGCGTTGCGTGCGGTGGCCCGGGCCGGTGCGTATCTGCTCAAACCCAATGTCCATGAGCTGGGCCTGCTCGTCGGTCGGGAGCTGAGGGAGGCCGGGGAAAATGAGATCTTCGCGGCGGCGGCTGAGGTCGTCGAACGCGGTGATACGGAGATCGTGATGGTTTCGATGGGCGGGCGCGGGGCATGCCTGGTCAGTCGTGACACGCGGCTGGTGGCGGAGAACCCGCGTGTTGAGGTGAAGAACGAGATCGGCGCGGGGGACAGCATGGTGGGCGCGCTCGTGTTGGCAATGGCGCGGGGGCTGGGACCGAAAGAAATGCTGGCGCACGGGGTTGCTGGTGGCGCGGCGGCGGTGATGACGCCGGGGGCGGAACTTTTGCAGCGGTCGGATTTCGAATCGATCGTTGGTGGCGTGGAGGTGCGGGAGGTTCCTGCCTAGAGCGAGGGTGGATCAGGTCGATGACCGGGCGGTGGTTTCGAGCTTCTCGGTTCTGGTGTGGCCTTCGTAGAGTTCAGCGACTCGGCCATTGATGCCGATTTTGATGGGGCGGGGGCCGTCTTTGCACGAGGAGATCTTGATCTGTTCGTGGTTGATCTCCAGCGAGAGGGTGTGGCCGCGGAAACGCATGACGAAGTGGATATCGCTGAGGTCGGGCGGGAGGAAGGGTGCGAACCAGAGGACATCGTCGCGGATTTCCATGCCGGTGTAGCACCGCTGCATGATGTCGACGGTGCCGGCCATGGCGCCCAGGTGGATGCCTTCGGAGGTCGTGCCGCCTTGGATGTCCTTGACATCGCTTTCCAGAGCGTTCTCGAAGACGCTCCATGCGGTGTCGCGTCGGGCGCGGGCCTGGACCCAGACGGAGACGACGCGGCTGAGGGTTGAGCCGTGGGATGTGCGCTTGTTGTAGTAGCGGATGTTCCGTGGGATGGTCTCCTCGTCGAACTCGTAGCCGAGCTGCTCGAAGATTCCCGCGAGTTCCTCGGCGGAGAAGAGGTAGAAGAGCATGAGGACATCGGCCTGCTTGGAGGCCTTGTAGTTGTTGGGGGAATCGTCCTCGGATTCGAGGATGCGGTCGAGGCGCTGGATGTCATCATACTTCTGGTGGTAGCCGTCCCAGTCGAACTCTTTGAGTTCTTCGTAGCCCTCGAACTGGCTGATGATGCCGTCTTCGTGGAACGGGACATAGAGATTAGCGGCGATGTGGTCCCAGCGTTTGAGGTCTTCTTCGGAGATGTCCAGTTGTTCGCGGAGTTCGGCCACGCGGTCGTCGGGGATGGCGTGCAGTGCGCGGCGGGCGCAGCGGATGGTCCAGGCGGCCATGATGTTTGTGTAGGCGTTGTTTGTCAGGCCGGGCTCGTCGCTGTTGGGGTCCTGTGTCTGGAACTCGTCGGGCCCGACGACGGAATGGATGTCGTAGCGGTCGCGGTCTGGGTTCCATGAGGCGATGGAGGCCCAGAAGCGGGCGATGTCGAGGATCATTTCCGCGCCGTAGAAGGACAGGAACTCTTCATCGTCGGTGGCCTGGTAGTACTGCCAGACATTGAACGCGAT
>JBBDKK010000065.1:0-5510 GCA_040879395.1 Phycisphaerales bacterium | reverse complement strand
ACCACGGGGTCATCGGCCACAACCGGTACTCCACGGCCGGTGGAACCAAGTCGTGCAACGCCCAGCCGCTGGTGGAGACGACTTTCAACGGCCCTATCGCTCTGGCCCACAACGGGAACCTGGTCAACGGGCAGGCGTGGCGGAGCGTGCTTTCTGAGTCCGGCCGGCTCTTCCATACGACCTCGGACACGGAGATCATCGTGCACCTGCTCGCTTCGCCCGAGCAGCGCGACAGCCCGGACGCGGTCGCTGCGACCATGCGCAATCTGCTGGGCGCGTTCTCGCTGGTGATGCTGTTTCCCGATCGCATCGAGGCGTGCCGCGATCCATGGGGATGGCGGCCGCTGGTTCTCGGAGAGCTGCCCTCGGGCAAGCCCATGGTGGCCTCGGAGACCGTCGCGCTCGATGTCGTGGGCGCACGCTATATCCGCGAGATTGAACCGGGCGAGATCGTGACGCTTTCCAACGACGGCGTCAGTTCCCGCCGCTACGCGGCCCCATCTGCGCCGCTGGCCCAGTGCGTGTTCGAGCATGTCTATTTTGCCAACCCGGCCTCCAATGTCTTCGGGCAGAATGTGCAGATATCCCGCGAACGCATGGGCGCGTGCCTGGCCAGGGAATCGGCCGTGGAGGCCGATTATGTGATGCCGATGCCCGACTCGGGGCGCAGCGCGGCCAACGGGTACGCGATCGAGTCTGGCATCCCGTATCGCGAGGGCATTGTCCCCAACCGGTATGTCGGGAGGACATTTATCAAACCCACCCAGGCGGAGCGGTCCTCGGCCGTGCGGCTCAAGCTCAATGTCATCTCCGACATCGTCAAGGACAAGCGGCTGATCATCGTGGACGACTCGATCGTCCGCGGCACGACCACCCGCGAGAAGATGATCCAGCTTCGCAATGCGGGCGCAAAGGAGATCCACCTGCGCATCTCCTGCCCACCCATCAAACATCCATGCTTCTTCGGTGTGGATTTCGCCGACCGCGATCAGCTCATTGCCCACAACCGCTCCGTCGAAGACATCCGCGAGTTTCTCGGCGTGGATTCGCTGCATTTCCTCAGCATCGACGGCATGCTCAGCGTGATGAACCAGGCCCCGGAGCAGTATTGCACGGCCTGCTACTCGGGCGACTACCGCGTGGACATCGACCATCCGGTCGCCTGCGAGGTGGCGACCAAGTCGCAGCTGAGCATGTTCACCGCCCGGGGCTGACAGCCGGCAACAGGAATCACCTATAACGGGATCATCCGCCCCACGACGGGTCGGCCCGCAGGTCGCCGCCGGAGCCCAGGGGGCGGAACACGAAGCCAACGCTCGTTTCTTCGCGGATGTTGTCGTACCGCAGCGAGGCGCCCAGCGTGCCGATCTGGAAACGGCGGAGGATCTGGGTGTCGAAGTGCTGGAAATCGTCGAATCTGAAGTTGTAGTTCATCCGCGTGGTGATGGCGTACTTGTCGCTGAGACGGTAGTTGGCGCCGATGGTCGCGAAGGCCGCGTCCAGCGGTTCCACCTCGCGGTACTCGATCGAGGTTGAGAACCCCGGCCGGTGCTGGAGGATCGTCCCGATGCTCGATTTGGCGATCTCGTTGGTCTCCATGTCGTAGATCATCTCCCCGGCGAGGGCCAGCACCTCGGTGGGTTGCACGATCATGCTCACACCCGCGTACTCGCCGGGACGGGACAGTTCCGGGCGGGCGGAATAGAAATCGGGGATCGGCGAGTTGCCGGCGTTGTCGCTGGACCACACATACTCGGTCCGCAGCCGGACCAGGTCCACATCCCGCCAGCGTCCCACGCCGCCGCGCTTGGTCTGCCAGGTCTGATCGACGGCGGCGCGGACCATCGTGCCCTCCAGCAGGCCCTCGACATCGTCGTCAAAGATCGGCACATCGTCGGCGTCGAAGTTCGAGCCGCTGCCCCAGATCGTGATCGAGGGTTCGACGATATGGCGCATCCGATGAATATCGAAAAAGCGGTTTTCGATGCTGTCGTTAACCTTCTGCAGGGTCGTTGAGAGCGTCACGCCGCCAGCGCCCCAGAACCGCATCCGCTCGTTCTGGTCGGGGCTGTATTCGTCGAACGAGCTGTCGTACGCGGTCGCGCGGCCCACAAGGAAAGGGGAGATACGCAGGGGGCCCAGGTCCAGGCGGGCGGTGAGTTCGTGGCGTGTGTCGTAGCGCTGGACGGCCGACTCATCGAGCCCGATGCCCCTGAACTGATCGGAGAGCGACTCGCTGGCGAGCGTCCCGAAGGCGGCGTCGGCCAGCGAATCGGTTGTGAATCCGTACTCCGCGGCCGTGACCTCGGAAAAGGCCAGTTGCATCAGCCCGGCACGGGCCTCGAAGGAGTAGGTCAGCAGCCCGGGGTCATAATCCGGCAGCAGGTCCTTTGTCAGCGATACGAATCTGGCCTCGGGCATTTTCTGCACCCGATACCCCGGTGATTGCAAGAGGTGCTCTGCGGCGATGAAGTCGTTGAGGGTCGTGCTCAGTTCCAGCGCGAAGTAGTTGTCCTCGCCCCGCCGCTCGAGTTGGAGGCGGTTGCGGAAGTCCTCGGTGGTGCGTCCCATGTCATCAAAGAAAGCGGGGATGAACGCCTCATCGGAGATATAGCTTAACTCGCTGACGAGCGTCCATTTGTTGGTGAACTCCCAGAGATCATGGAACGCGAAGATCCCTCGCGTCTCGCCGTCGCGACTGATTTCGCGGCCCGAGGCGGTGATGTCGGTGCCTGTATCATCGATGAGCAGATACGAGAACAGCCCCCCGCGGTGCTCACGCGTTCTCCAGTCGCCCGACAGCCCGGTGGCGAATCCACGCTCACCGTAATAATCGAAGTCGATGTCCAGCCGAACACCGGGTGGGGCGTCGATTCGAAAGAGCGACAGCGCGTTCCAGCGGGTGCTCAGCACCAGCCCCGAGCGGTTTGAATCCCCAACCTGCACGCGACGGAGAGGGAAATCCGACGGGTCGCCCTTGAAACCGGGCAGCCAAAGGAATGGGACTGGGCCTGCGTTAAGGGTGACATTGCTCGCCGCGACCGTCACCGACGGCATTGGATCGGGCGATTCGGGTGCTCCTTCGTCCGCTGGCGGGTCCTGCATGGTCACGGTGATATCGGAGATGCCGATGGTGAGGTCCGGCTCGAAGAACGCCGTGTTGGATATCCGCGCCTGGGACGCCGTGAACTCCTGACGGGCGGTCTGGCGCACCTGCGCTGCGCGGACATACAGGGGCATGGACGAACGCTGGTCGGTGGTCCAGAAGACCGTGTCGATCATCAGCGCCCGGTTGTTGGCCACATCCAGGTACATCCGCGGCGAGCGTACCGACCACTGATCATCCCCCGCGAAAACCCCGCCTTCGAGATAGATACCCTCGATCTGAGAGGTCCCAAAGCTCGATACGCCCGAGATCGGCTCATCGCCCGCGGTGTAGATCACCACACGCTCGGCCCGGAAATCGACCCACTGGCCCGAGGACGCCGCCTGGTACTGCAGGGTCACCCCGCCGTCGGCCGTGATGACCGAGCCCCGCCCCTCAGCCGCCCCGTCTATGACAATCCGCCCGCCGATGGCCACGGAGAACACGCCATCGGGCTCGAAGATGGGGCCGCGGACTACATCAGCGGCACGCTCGTCGGAAAGCCCGGGTGTGGGCGGGACCCCAGTGGCCGTTTCATCTTGCGTTGATTGATCCATCGGTGCCGCCCACGGCCGGGGCTCGGTGGCCCGCGTCTGTCCCGGTTCCTTCACGCCGAGCACCCGCTGGGCGTAGAGCCGCTCCGTGCGGGCCATCAGCAGCCCCGCCTCGCCCCGCTCACCGGGCGGGGCGTCGAACCGGGCGACCAGCGACATCTCGATCGGCCGGTCGGTCTCGATCACGCCGCGGACCGGCAGTTGCCGGGCGGTCATGGAGATGGTGCCATCGCCGGATCGCATGTCCTCGAAGACAGCGAATATCTGGTACCGCGTGGTTCCCCGCTGGGCGTCCGAGGAGAGTTTTCGAAGCCAGATGCCCGCCCCGTTGGCGTTGAAGCGGTGGTCGGAGATGGTGACATCGACATCCTGATGGAGCACGATGCGGTGTGTATCGCCCTCACGCCAGATCCAGCCCGCCTGTGCGTTCATCGAGAGCGCCCCCGCGATGGGCGCGATGGCGAAATCGATCTCATCGAAGGACTTCGTCGAGGTCTGAGAATCGGGCTGCAGGTACCCTCCGAGCACGGAGCCGGCGATCAGCGGCCCTCCCGCCCATGCCACGCAGGAGCCGGCGATGAACGCGAGGGCGTAGGGGCGGCGGTTTGTTCGCTTGGGCGCGTCAGCCATGCACGATTCATCCTTGCCTGGGGCGGGGTCAACTAGTGTACCCGATCGAGATCGGGTCCGGGTGAAATGGAGAATCGAACCCGGCATATCTATGCTCCATCCATGAGCACCAACACCGCCCGCAGAACCATCTCCGACATGAAGCCCTCCGAGCGGCTCGATGGCATCTACTCGATCGCCAACGCCCAGCTCGGGACCACCCAGAAGGGAAAGCCCTACCTCCGCTGCATACTGGGCGACTGCTCGGGCCAGGCCTCGGGGCGGATGTGGTCGATCGAGGAATCCATGTTCCGGCGGCTGCCCACCGATGGCTTCGTGTGGGTCGAGGGCGAAACCCAGGCCTATCAGGGCGAGCTGCAGATCATCATTCACCGTATCGACCCCCACGACCCCACACCCGAGCAGCTCCGCGAGATCTTGCCCGCCTCCAGCCGCGACCCGCTGGAGATGTTCGAGGAGGTCAAGGGGCTCCTGGACACGCTCGACCACCCCGCCATCAAGGCCCTCGTCCAGACCTACCTCGCCGACGAGTTCCTCATGGACGGCTTCCGCACCGCCCCTGCGGCGGTCCGGCTCCACCACGCATATCTGGGCGGGCTGATCGAGCACACGCTCACGCTCATGCACATCGCCGATGTCGTCTGCCCGCTCTACCCCAAGATCAACCGCGATATCGTGATGACCGGGCTCTTCCTCCACGACCTGGGCAAGACCCGCGAGCTGTACTTCGACCGCGGGTTCGGCTATTCCGATCGGGGCGAGCTGATCGGCCACCTGGTCGAGGGGGCGATCATGCTCCACGACAAGGCCCAGCAGATGATGCGTGAGACGGGCACCCGCCTCCCCGCCGGGGCCCTGACGATCCTGCAGCACATCATCATTTCCCACCACGAGAAACCGGAATACGGCTCGGCCAAGATGCCCTCCTCGCCCGAAGCGGTCCTGGTCTCGCTCATCGACAACCTCGATGCCAAGACCATCATGGCCCTTTCCGCGGCCCGCCCGGACCGTGATTCGGACTTCGCCCTGGGGGGCAACTTCACCGAGAAGAACTGGGCGCTGGGCGTCAAGCTCTACCGCCCGGACCCGCTGGCCGAGTGATTTCGGACAGCCGCCGAACAAATCCGCCCTATCAGCCCTCCCACTGGCTCGGAAACTTGACACCGGGGCGGTTGCGGGCT